>CAZWGY010000267.1:0-6504 GCA_964633575.1 uncultured Desulfobacteraceae bacterium | reverse complement strand
TCAATAACGATCCCCACTGAACGATCCGGTTGGGGGAATAGCGGTCGATGATCATCTCGACAATCCTGGCAAAATCCCGGGATGCCGCCTCGAACCGCCTCCGGCGGGCCTCTCGCCGGATCTCTTCCCGTTTGAGCAAGTTGGCTCTGGCGCGTTGGATATCCACCATCGGTTTATTGCCATCCCGAGTCGGGCCGGGGCGATCCATCCCGGTTGCAGGGGCGCATCACCCAGCCCCGGAGAAAGGCCCCGAGGATCAAACCGGCCGCGAAGATCATCCAGAAGGCCCCGATGCCGAAATCGTTCAGCCCCGAGGGCAGGTTCATCCCGAAGAGGCCCGCCAGGGTCACCAGCGGAAAAAAGATCGCGGCCAGGACATTGAGCCGGTGTTGAGCCTGGACCGCTTCCCGGCTCACCTGAGCGTCCTCCTCGGCGTTCTGGGCGATCCGGAAGTTGTGGGCGTTTTTAACGTCTTCGAGCAGGAGATCGTACTGCCGCTGGATCTCGTAGGCCCGGTCCCGGCGCTCGATGATGTCCCCGTCTCCACGGACCGCCTCCCGGGCCGACTGAAGGGCGGCGTACATGTCGGCGGCCGCCCGGCGGAGCGGATTGATCGCCTGGAGAAGGTCAAACAGCTCCCGAGGACTCTTGCCCTGGTCGTATTTGGCGTCGAGCTTCGACCAGAGCTCCTCGTATCTCCCGATCAACCGCGTGAGCTTGCCCAATCCGTCGCCCTTCCCGTTGCACATCCACTGGCCGTCGGGGCTCCGGTAGAACACGACCGTCTCCCGCTTGTGGGTATCCGTTTCCGGCGGCGTGTGGAGGATGATCAACAGATGGCCGTCTTCGAAGATGGACCGCTGCCGGCCATAGGAGGACCGCCCCAGCCGGCGGGTGATCTTTTCGGGAAGATGCCAGTCGTATTCGCGTCGCATAACCGCCCTCCGTCGGACGTTTGTGGGAATTACAGCAGATTCAGCAAATAGTCGTAGGCCGGCGAGTCGGAGTTCATGTTGATCATCCGGACCGACGCCCGCTCCTCGAACCAGGGCATCCAGCTCAACCACTTGGGACGCGGCTTCAAGGTCGCCGTGCCGGCGTCATAGCACCGGGGAATCCCCCAATGACCGTTGTGGATCTTCCCCTCGTGGTTGTGCCCGTAGAGGAACGCATCGATCGAAATCCCGTCGGCCCGGACACCGGAGAGGACCTCACGCAGCGCCTCCGAGTCTTTTAGCTCATGGAGCGGCCAGGCGTCAAAGGGGTGATGGTGCATGTAGAGCACCCGCTTCCGGCATTCCGTCACCGCCGGTTTACGAAGCTCGTCGTCGAGCCGCCGGAGCTGATCATCCCCCAGCTCGCCCTGAGCAAAGAGGTCGTCGTACCAGTGGAGCTCCTCGGCCATGGAATCGAGCCCGAAAAAGGCAACCCGGCCGATAACGTCCACCTTGGGATAGTCGATCTCCTCGCCGTAAAAACAGAGCTTGAAAGTCCGGACGAACCGCCGATCCCCCTTGGAGCCGGTCCCGTAATCGTGGTTGCCGGGGACCACCAGAATCTGATGGAAACCGGCTTCCCGGAGGCTGTCCAGACCGGACCGGACCTCGTCGGGTCGAGCCACGTCGCGGGCGTCGTCCACGAGATCCCCGGTGATGACAATAACATAATCGTCCGGCTTGTCGCCCTTCTCGAAGATCAGTTGCCGAATGATGGTCCGAAAACGGTCCCCGAGATTCTCATATCCCACATGGATGTCGCTGATATGGATCACTTTCATTTCCCGCCTCCTTTCCGCGCCCTTATGTCGTTTGTGGTCTCCGCCCCGCGCCGCCGGAGCGGTTTGGCAGAGCATCGCCGGGGCCGGGACGGGTTGAACATCGGATAAGTTTCTCGTTTGATTAAAATCAAATTATGAGTTGAAAAGCAAGGTGGATTCCGCGGGCCGGGAGACCCAACGCGGCACTCAGTTGGATTCTGGCCTTGTTTGCCCTGCCGGTCGTGGCGCTGCCGGCCGCCTGGTGGCTGTTCGGCCGGATCCATCTTCAACTGAAGCGACGTCGGGGCCCGGCGAGCCTCCATGTCAACGGCCCAATCCCTTTTTCATGCCCGCGACCGGATGCTGGCCGCGGTGCCGGAGGACGCGGACCCGGATGAGATTCAGGCATCCTTTGAAAAGGCGTGCTGACCGTGACCATTCCCAGAAAGGCGCCGCCGAAAGCCGGTGTCAAACCTATCGAGGTCAAAAGCGCCTGATCATTTGCGGACGTCTTCCCGTTGACATTTTTAGTTAGCTCGACTACCGTAGAGTCTATTGAGGATCTAGAGAAAGGGAAATCATTTTCATGGACTGCTGGCGTATTCAGGATGCTAAAAAGAGATTTAGCGAAGTCATTTCAAAGGCATTGCGTTCCGGCCCTCAAATCGTTACCCGGCGCGGCATTGAAACCGTTGTCGTGATCTCCGCCGAGGAATACCGACAATTGACCCAACCCAAAGAAGATATTGTTGATTTTTTTTCAAAATCTCCTTTAAGAGATTCCGGGATCGTCATCGAGAGGGATAAATCACCCCTTCGGGATCTGGACCTTTGAGATTTCTGCTGGATACATGCATCGTCTCGGAGCTGATTAAGCTTGATCCAAGCAAAAAGGTGACGAATTGGCTTCGCGCTCAACAGGAATACACCCTATCTTCACGACCATTCCCCCTGAATCGGCTTTTTTGACCCGCTCCCAACGCAAAAAGGGACGTTTTCTTGGTCCCCCCTACCCTACCGCGACTCGCCGGCTCCGCCGCCGGAAATAGGTGAACCGACTCACAATTACCGGGCTTGATCATCGATTGCGCCGGTCAGTCTCGCCCGCATCGTAAAACCCATCCCCCCGGCACCTTCACTAAAGGCTATGTTTTAAACTAGGCTGTCTAAAACCGCCTTCAAAGCTTCCTCAGCTTTTGGCCCTCAGCAGTCTGCCTTCTCGGTCAACCCATCTCTCAAACCCCCAACTACCGGTCATCTGGAGGAAAAGATGCGTCGATTTCGCATTCGAATTCGGGGCCATCTGGCCTTTCCTGAATATGTTATATATACAAGAAGCGATGTCGGGGCCCGGCGAATCTCCGAGTCAACGGCCCAATCCCTTTCCCATGCCCGCGAGCACCGGAGCGGCAACGTGTAATCGCTCCGGCCGTGATGGCCGCGGTGGTCGCACCGCCGGGTTTCGATGCTTCCGCCTATAGCGCTTGAAGATGGAAAAACGCAACGGCTCGACATAGGGGCAAATGCGCCCCGGACCGGCCGGAAATTCCATAAACCGGTTGCCCGCCGGGCGGAAAACAGTGTAGGCTCGGCCGTGACAACGACCGGCCCGAACAGGCCTCATGAACTTCAGACGGAACCTCGACCATGCCCCCATTTCCGCTCACCCCGTTTCTGCTGGACATCGAATCCGAGATCCGCGTGACCGTCCGGGACCGGGTCCGGATCGCAACGGCCCTAAACGCCGGCGGACCGTGGACCCTGGCCCGGCTCCGGTCCACCCTGGCCGCCCTCCTCGGCCGGAGTCCCCTTCAGCAGGATTTGATCCGGCGGCGGTTCGACCAGTTTTTCCGCCAAAGCCTCCGGACCGAGGTCTCCCCCGACGACGCGCCCATTGATCTCGACGCGGCCCGGGCCGACCTCCGGCGCTGGGCCGGGATGGATGCAGCCGACCCGATCGCCCCGGATGATGAAACGGACCGGCTTGACCGGCACGCAAAAGACCCGACGATTGCCAGGGCCGACCGGCGGCGGATCCAGATCGGCGCCGCCATCCTGACCGGGGTCATCTGCCTGGCCCTCCTGGCCGGGTGGATTCTCTTTCAACCAAAGCTCTCCGTGTCACCCACCGCCCTGCCTTTCGGAGATTGTCCGGCCGGGGAGTCCGTTACCCGATCGGTCACCCTGACCAACGACGGGTGGCGGGCCGTGAAGGTGACCGCCATCCGGGTCACCCCGTCGGATGCCGACGGGTTCGAATGCCCCGGGGCGGCCCGGCCGGACCGCGTGCCGGCCGGAGAGTCCGTTTCTTTTCCAGTCACCTTCCTTCCGGAAGGGGAACAACCCCACGAGGCCACCCTCCGGATCACCACCGATCCCCCGACATCGGTTCCCCCCATCCGGCTTTCCGGCACCGGCGCACCGGTTGGACCCGGGCCGCTCCTCGACGGGAAAACCGTGTTCCATACGACGCCCGGCTTCCAGGTTTCCACGGAGCCCCCGGTCCAGGCGCTCCGGATGCCGGCCCGGTTCTGGGTTTTTCTCGCCCTGACTCTGGCGGCCCTCATCCTCACGGCCGCGTATGTTGTCCACCTCGTCCGGGCCACCCGAATTCCGCCGGTCCCCCCGGCCGATTTCGACCCGACCGGGCCGCTCCTCTTTTTCCGGGGCGACATCGGCGGCCCCCGGGAACCGATCCTCGACCGGGAAACCCTCGACGCCGTGGGCGACGCCCTCGGCCACTTTGTCAGCGACGTCCCCGGCCGGGACCTGGACGTGACCGCCTCGGTCCGGGCCACCAGCCGGTCCGGGGGCGTGTCCGAGCTGGTCTTCTCCCGGCACAAGCGGCCCCGGGCCCTGATGGTCCTGGAGGACGCCCACGCCCGCGCGTCCGCCTGGAACCCGGCGGCCGCCGAGCTGGTCCGCGGCATGGACCGGTTGGGGGTCGAAGTGATCCACGGCCGGTTCACCGGCGCGCCGGACCGGTTCCGGACGCCCGACGGGGCCGAGAGATGGCTCGAGGATTACGAAGACCAGCGGGAGGGCCTGTTCGTAACCCTCTTCACCGATGGCGGGGGCATCAGCCGGGAGCCCTGCCGCCGGGCCCTGGAATCCCTGGGCCGATGGCCCCGGGTGGCCTGGATGGACCTCCGGGAGCCCCGGTTCTGGGACGCCTCCGTCATGCTGCCCCAAGACGCGGGCATCCCCGTCTTTCCGGCCACCCGGCGGGGCCTGCGGGCCGCCTTTGCCAGCCTCCTGTCCGAAGGCGGCCCGGTATCCGAAGCTCCGCCCACCCCGGCATCCTTGCCGCCGGCCGGGACGGGGGATGACCCGGCGGCCCGGGCCGAGCTGATCCTGGGCGATGCTTTGCCCTGGGCCGAGGCCTGCGCCCGCCTCCGGCCCATGAGCCTCGGGCTGGCCGACGCCCTCCGGCGTTCGCTTTACCCCCACCTGCCGCCGGAACGCCTGGGCCGGCTCTTCGCCCTGCCGGGAACCGACCTGGACGAGGACCGGATCTGGTTGTCCGACCCCGTGTACGCGGCCCTCAGGCGGGGTTTCGACCGGCATCGCTCCAATGAGGACCGGGACAAGGTCTTGCGCCAAATCTCCCAGCATCTCGAGCGGGCCGAGCCGGAGGAACAAGACTCGCTGGCTCATCAAAGCTGGGAGCTGGCTTGTGAAACGATCCGCATGACCCTTGAGCCGGATTACGACGCGGAGCGCCTGGCCGCCCTGGCCGGAGGTCCGCTCCAAGACGCCATCGAGGCGGAATTCGAGGACTACCGGCCACCCGAGGACCCGACCGGCATCCCCCTCAGCATCCGGACCCGGAACCCCCTGGCCTGGGAGCGGCTCAAGCGCATCCGGGGCTTCGGACCCCTGACCCGAGGCCGGCCCCTCGCCCAACGGCTTCCGGTGGGGCGACTGCGCTGGCTCCGGCTGGCCGGGCTCTGCGCGGCAAGCGTTGTCGCGGCGGTCGGCGCGATAACCGCCTTCCCCGACGGGCCGGTGACGGTCCAGAACCTCCGGATCGAGGGGTTGGGGGACCGTCAGGCGAGCATCGAGCGGGCCGTCGGTGACGGCTGGCGGGAGGTCCGGGCCGGTGACGCGGCCGCCCTGACGCGGAGCCCCCTGAAAGCCGGCCAAACCTATCGGCTGACGGTTCCCGAAGCGGAGACGGCGGACGGCGGGACCCAGACCTTCATGGTGGAATCCAGGAAGCTCGTGGTCATCCGGGTCGATGACCGAGAGACGCGGGTGGAATGGATCGAGCCGGTCACCGGGATGCGGTTCGTCAAAATTCCGGAGGGCTGCTTTCAGATGGGAAGCCCCGAGTCGGAGGCCGGCCGGGATAGTGACGAGGGGCCGGTTCATGAGGTCTGTATCGACTCGTTCTGGATGGGGATGCATGAGGTCACGGTGGGGCAGTGGCGGACATTCGTCGAAGCGACCGGTTACCGGACCGAAGCGGAGACGGGTGGCGGAGCTTATATGTGGGATGGTTCTGATGTCAAACAGGATAAAAGCGCTTATTGGGATTCCCCCGGCTTCGACCAGACCGAGAGCCATCCGGTTACGTGCATTTCGTGGAACGACACTCAGGAATATATCAAGTGGATTTCCGGCAAAGTTAAAGGGACTTTTCGCTTGCCCACCGAGGCGGAGTGGGAGTATTCATGCCGGGCGGGGACGGCTACGGCCCGGTTCTGGGGGGACGACCCGGATAAAGCCTGCATATATGCGAATGT
>CAZWGY010000266.1:0-6538 GCA_964633575.1 uncultured Desulfobacteraceae bacterium | reverse complement strand
CGGCATCGTCAACGTTTCGGCCAAGGACCTGGCCACCGGCAAGGAGCAGTCCATCCGGATCACGGCCTCGTCCGGCCTCTCCCAGGAGGAGATCGACAAGCTGGTCAAGGACGCCGAGATGAATGCCGAGGATGACCGGAAGCGCCGGGAGCTGGTCGAGGCCCGGAACCACGCCGACTCCCTGATCTACCAGACCGAAAAGTCGATCAAGGACCTCGGCGATAAGATCGACGCCACCACCAGGAGCAACGTGGAAGCGGCCATGGAAAAGCTGAAAAAGGCCATGGAAGGCGACGATTCCGAGGAGATCAAGCGGCTCAGCGAGGAGCTGACCCAGACTTCCCACAAGCTGGCCGAGGCCATGTACCAGCAGGCGGCCGGCGAGGGTGCCGGGGGCCAGGGCGGCCCGGCCGGCGACGACGGCGCCTCCGCCGGCGGGGGTGGCGCCGGGAGCGGACGCGGCGGCGGCGAGGATGACGTGGTGGACGCCGACTTCGAGGAGGTCAAGGGCGACAAACAATAACGGCCCCATCACCCGTCAGTTTCATCCAAAAACCCGCGGTCGATCCGGCCGCGGGTTTTTTTACGTGGACCCAATTCCCGGCCTTTGGCCTTGACACGTCCGCCGGCATCGGCCATATATCAGGACCATGGAGCAGTTGGATACACGGATTGATAACGCCATCGTGATCACCGCCGACGAGGCGGATACGGTCCATCGCAACGGCTGGGTCGGCATCGCCGACGGCCGGATTGCCGGGGTGGGGTCCATGGCCGATCCGCTCCCGACGGCGGTCGAAACCGAAGACGCCGGCGGCGGGATCGTCATGCCGGGCCTGGTCAACACCCATACCCATCTTCCCATGACCCTCTTCCGGGGGCTGGCCGACGACCTGCCCCTCGAAACCTGGCTCACCGACCGGATTTTCGAGGCGGAGCGCCGGTACATCGATCCCGAGACGGTGGCCGTCGGAACCCGCCTGGCCTGCGCCGAGATGATCCGGGCCGGGACCACCACCTGCTGCGACGGCTACTTCCATGAGGATGCGGTGGCCGAGGCGGTCCTGGCGTCGGGGATGCGGGCCGTTCTGGGTCAGGGAGTGATCGATTTTCCGGCTCCGGGGGTTCCCGACCCCGCCGATGGGGTCCGGACCGCCGCCGCTTTTCTGGACCGGTGGACCGGCGTTTCCGACCGGATCACCCCGTCCATCTTCTGCCATTCCCCTTACACCTGCGGTGACGCGACCTTGAAAGCGGCCAAGGCGGCCGCCGGTCTTCACCCGTTTCAGATTCACGTGGCCGAAACCCGGAGCGAGCGGGACCAGTCCATTAAACAATGGGGGGTGTCGCCGGTGGTCCGGCTCGACCGGCTCGGGGTGATCGACGAGCGGACTCTCCTGGTTCACGGGGTCTGGATCGATAAGGCCGACCGGGAGATCATCGCCCGCCGGGGGGCGGCGGTGGCGCATTGCCCGGAAAGCAACATGAAGCTGGCCAGCGGGATCGCCCCGGTCCCGGCGCTGATGGCCGCCGGAATCCCGGTGGGGCTCGGCACCGACGGGTGTGCCTCCGCCAACACCCTCGACCTTTTCGGCACCGCCGACCGGGCCGCCAAGCTCCAAAAGGTGGTCACCGGCGATCCCACCGCCCTGTCGGCCGTGACCGTGGTGGCCATGCTCACCCGGATCGGGGCTCGGGCCGTGGGCCTGGGGGAAACCGTCGGCTCCCTGATCCCCGGCCGGGCCGCCGATCTGATCCGGATTTCGGTGGACCGCCCCCATCTGGTGCCTCTCTACGAGCCCCGCTCCCACCTGGTTTACGCGGTCCGGGGCGATGACGTGACCGATGTCATGGTGGCCGGCCGGTGGCTGCTCCGGCGGGGCCTGTTGACCACCCTGGACGAAGCCGGGGTCAAGGAAGCCGCTCGGGATGTGGCCCGCCGGATCAGCGCCGACCGTGAGGATGGGAAATGGCGATAGCTCACCGGATTCGGGTGGCCCGAGGCGATGCTCCAGCCGATCTTATATTGGAAAACGCCCGGATCATCGACGTCTTTTCCGGGGATATCCGTCCCGGCGCCATTGCCGTGGCCGAGGGCTGGATCGTCGGAGTGGGCCAGGGAGACCGGCCGGCCCGCCACCGGACGGACCTCGGCGGCCGCTACGTCTGCCCCGGATTCATCGACCCCCACATCCACATCGAAAGCGCCATGACCGTCGTCTCCGAACTGGCCAGGGCCCTTTTGCCCCGAGGAACCACCAGCATCGTGGCCGACCCTCACGAGATCGCCAACGTCCTGGGCGCGGAAGGCCTCCGGTATATGCTGGCGGCCTCCGAGGACCTGCCCCTGTCAGTCTATTTCACGCTTCCCTCGTGCGTGCCGGCCACCGATCTGGAGACGGCCGGGGCCGCCCTGGGGGCGGATGATCTGATTCCGTTCATGGATCATCCCCGCGTGGTGGGGCTCGGGGAGATGATGAATTATCCGGGAGTGATTGACGCCCAAACCGAGGTCCTGGCCAAGATCACGGCGGCGGCCGACCGGGGGCTCCGGATCGACGGCCACGCTCCGGGAGTCTCGGGCCGGGACCTGGCCGCCTATCTGACGGCCGGCATCCGATCCGACCACGAATGCACGACCGTTGACGAGGCCCGGGAAAAGCTGGCCGGGGGGATGTACGTGATGATCCGGGAGGGAAGCTGCGCCCGGAACCTCCACGATCTCCTCCCGCTGGTCTCTGATCGTACCGCGGCCCGGCTCTTATGGTGTACCGACGACCGGAACGCCGGGGACCTGATGACCGAGGGTCACATCGACCACATCATCCGGGAAGCCGTCAATGGCGGGGTTGATCCGGTCACCGCCATCCGGATGGCCACCCTTCACCCGGCCCGGTATTTCGGGCTCCGGGACCGGGGCGCGGTGGCTCCAGGCCGATGGGCCGACCTGGTGGTCTTCTCCGATTTGGCCCGGCCGGTGGCCGAACGGGTTTACCGGCGCGGGGAGTGGGTGGCCGAAGACGGGGCCATCCGGCCGGAAGTCACTTTCCCCGACCCGGTGACCGCGCCGTCGGCCATGCGCATCCCCGATGATGAGATTGATCTGAGCGTCGAGCCGGCCGGCCGGCGGGTTCGGGTGATCGAGCTGATTCCCGGCCAGATTGTCACCCGGGCGGGTGTGGAAACCCCTCGGTCGGCCGGGGGGCGGGCGGTTGCCGATCCGGACCGGGACATCCTGAAGCTGGCGGTGGTGGAGCGCTACACCGGCCGGGGTGGGACGGGGATCGGATTTGTCCGGGGATTCGGCCTGAAACGCGGCGCCCTGGCGTCGAGCGTTGCCCATGACTCCCACAACCTGATCGCGGTGGGGGCCGACGACGCGGCCATCCAGGCGGCCATCCGGGCCGTGGCTCGGATGGGCGGCGGGCTTGCCGTGGCCGACGGGGCGGCCGGGACGATCCACCGCCTCCCGCTCCCGGTGGCCGGCCTCATGTCCACATCGCCGGTGACCGAAGTCCGCGAGGGGCTCGACCGGCTGGTCCGGGCGGCGGCGGATATCGGCTGTACCCTGCCTGACCCCTTTGGGACCCTATCATTTCTGGCCCTCCCGGTGATCCCCGAGCTGAAGCTCACCGACCGGGGGCTGGTGGATGGGACCCGGTTTGTCCGGGTCCCGCTCTTTCTGGAAGAGACGTGATCGGGGGCGGATTAGAGGCTGATCACCGTGGCGTTGTCGGTGAGGCCGATGAGCTCCGCGCCGGTGGCCATCCGGGAGCCTTCCACCAGTTCGGCCTCGGTGATCCGACGGGTGACGGCGCAGGGGGTGCAGACGAGAATGGGGACCTCAAATTCCTGGAGATAGACCAGGTGGTCCGCGGCCGAGTCACCGGTGGCGGCCTGGAGATGGTCAGTGATGCCGTGGCGAGCCAGATAGACCGCTTCGTCGAGGAGAAAAACGCAGGTGTTTTTCCCCTGCTTGTGGGCGGTCATGGCCAGAAAAAGGCCACGGGTGGCCCGGTTGGGGTTGTCGGTGCCGCAGGACAGAACGATCACCACGTTGTCGGACATTTTCGGCTCCTTTCGTCGAGGTCAGCGGAAATCGATTCGTTATTGGTGATTGCGGATTTCCAAAATCTAAAATCCAGATGTCGGTCCTCCTTTTACCGGTTCCGGCCTCCATTGTAAACCTGAATTCACCGCCGGCGGCAATCCCGCCGGGGCAACAGGATGATGATGAGACATGACGATACAGTGAATCGGCCCATCTGGCTGGCGCCGGATGGACGACGGGTCCAAATCATCGATCAGCGGCAGCTCCCCCACGCTTTCGTGATCGCTGATCTGGCGGACACCGGGGATGTGATCCGGGCGATCCGGGAGATGATGGTCCGGGGAGCGCCCCTCATCGGGGTCACCGGCGCCTACGGCGTCTATCTGGCGGTATTGGAAGCCGATGGGGACCGGGACCGGTTCGAGGCGCTCTGCGACCGGATCGCCGCGGCCCGGCCCACGGCGGTCAACCTGGTCTGGGCCGTGGATCGGGTCCGGTCGGCGGTTCGGGAAGCCGGCCCCCCGGAACTCTGGGCCGAGGCGGCCCGGACCGTCGCCGACGGGATATGCGAGGCCGAAGCCGATGCCTGTCGCCGGATCGGCGAGGCCGGGCTCGAGATCGTGGCCGAGGTCTCCCGCCGTCGGGAAGGCGAGCCGGTCCGGATTCTGACCCACTGCAACGCCGGGTGGCTCGCCTGTGTCGAGCACGGAACCGCCACGGCGCCCATCTACGCGGCCCACCGGCGGGGCATCCCGGTTCAGGTCTGGGTGGACGAGACCCGCCCGCTCAACCAGGGCGCCCGGCTCACCGCCTGGGAGCTGGGCCGGGCCGGAGTCCCCCACACGGTGATCGTGGACAACGCGGGAGGGCATCTGATGCAGCGGGGGATGGTCGATCTGGTCATCGTGGGGACTGATCGGACCACCCGGACCGGCGACGTGGCCAATAAGATCGGCACCTATTTAAAGGCTCTGGCGGCCCAGGACAACGGGGTCCCCTTCTACGTCGCCCTGCCCGGCTCCACCTTTGACGGCGGCCTGGATGACGGCCGGCGGATTCCCATCGAAGAGCGGGACCCGGCGGAGGTTTCAACCGTCTGGGGAATCGACGGGGAAACCCCCCGGACCGTCCGGTTGACCCCGGCCGACAGCCCGGCGGCCAACTACGCCTTTGACGTGACCCCGGCCCGGCTGGTCACCGGCTTTATCACGGATCGGGGGATATGTGGCGCCTCGGAAGCCGAGATTTGCCGCCTCTTTCCCGAGCTGATCCCCCACTGACAACCATCCTTGACGCTCCCGCCACGGCGGGACGAAAACGGTCGGCACCCATGCTTACGGAATTGGAAAAACAGGTCATTGCCGCGCTCCAGGGGGACATCCCGGTGGTCCCCCAACCCTACCTGGAGATCGCCGAAACCCTGGGGATCACCGAGACCCAATTGCTGGCGGTGATCCAGGATCTGGTGAACCGAGGGGTCATCCGGCGGTTCGGGGCCACCCTCCGGCATCAGAAATCAGGATACGCCGCCAATGCCATGGTCGCCTGGGCAGTAGAAGAGGCGGAGATGGAGACCGTAGGCCACCAGATGGCGGAATCCCGCCACATCTCCCATTGCTACCGCCGGAACCCGGGCCCGGACTGGCCCTACAACCTCTACACCATGGTCCACGCCCGGAACGAGGCCGCCTGCCACCGGATCGCCCGGAAGCTCTCGGAGCGGACCGGGGTCCACCGGTACACCCTGCTCTTCAGCCGGCGGGAGCTGAAAAAGACCTCAATGACCTACTTTCCCCCGGTGGCGGAAAACTGAGCCCCGGTCGCCACCGTGCGCTCCGACACGCCCCGGGTCCTTCTGGTCAACCCCTGGATTCACGATTTCGCCGCCTATGACGTCTGGGCCCGGCCCCTGGGGCTCCTCCGCCTGGGAGCGATCCTCCGGGCCCACGGCTATTCCGTCGCTTTAATCGACTGCCTCGACCGGTTCCACCCGTCTCTCCCGCCGACGGACCCGACGGCCCGGTTCGGCCGGGGGCCGTATCCCAAAACCCCGATCCCCCGGCCCACCGGACTCGATGATGTGCCCCGGACCTATTCCCGGTACGGGATCGACCCAATTGTCATCCGGCGGGACCTGTCCGCCCAACCGCGGCCCGATCTGATCCTGGTCACCTCGATGATGACCTACTGGTATCCGGGGGTGGCCGAGACCGTGGCCCACCTCCGGGATGCCTTTCCGGGGACGCCCGTCATTTTAGGGGGGATTTATGCTCGCCTCCTGAGCGACCACGCGGCCGCCCGGATCGGGGCCGACCGGGTGGTGACTTCGGCGGCCGAAGGGGAGATCGTCGAGCTGGCCGGCCGCCTGACCGGAGCCGGGGGACGATCCCGGCTCGACCCCGAAGACCCGGATGCCTGGCCCTATCCGGCCCTCGACCTCTGCCGGCGGATTCCGTTCGTCCCCCTCCAGACCGTCCGGGGATGCCC
>CAZWGY010000265.1:0-6538 GCA_964633575.1 uncultured Desulfobacteraceae bacterium | reverse complement strand
CCCCTAAAGGAGAGGGGGTGACATCAATTTGCTTGATCCGGCTGAAATCATGGCACTATCATTCCCCCCTTCCCTTTAGGGAAGGGGGGCTAGGGGGGTTAGGTCTGTATGCCGTGTGGCCGAAATGATGATCAAGGCCCGGATTAAGCTATTAACGTCCTCAGACATCATCAGACCTCAGACCTCATCAGACCTCCGAGGTTTCCAAATTTTTTGGAAACCTCGGAGGTCTTCTATCACTCAGCACTCAGCACTCATCGCTCAGCACTCAGCACTAATGTTTTCACGATAAGCCGGAGTAACAAAGTTACTCTATGCCGCCGGAACGGACCGCCGGGCTCCCGTCTCCCCGGATGCCGGGCCGGGTGAGGGCAAAGTCGTAGCGCACCGGGTCATCGGGCCGGATAGCCGCGAACCCGGCGGTGATCTCAAGAGCGGTCCGGCAGTCGTTGGACCGCCGGGACGTAAACCCATAACCCCGGCCGATCCGCCCAATATGGACGTCCAGGGGGATGATCAGGTCGGCGGGGCGGATCACCGCATCCCATCCGCCGGGGTCCACGGCATCCCGGCGGACCATCCAGCGGAGGTAAAGATGAAGCCGCTTACAGGCACTCCCCCGCTCTGGCCGGGGCAGGAGATGGCCCAGCGGCACCGGGGAGGCCGCCGTGATCCGGTCCACGAACCCTCCCAGGGCCGGGATGGAGGTCGCCGCGGCCGGGTCGGCCCCGGCCTCGAAGGCGGCCCGGAGAGACCCGTGGTCGGCGATCACCCCCGCCATCCCGGTCAGCAGCCCGGCCATCTGTTCGCCGTTGGCAAACCGGTGGACGAATCCGTCCAGGCGGCGCCGGAAGGTCCGGTGGGAGACGGTCTCCAGACACCTTCGAGGCGATGGGCCAATGCCGTCTAGAACCTTCTCCACGCTCCGGATGATCCCCGCCACCCGGCCGTAGGCCAGACAGGCGGCCACCAGCCCGACGATCTCCCGATCATCCGGATCAGGGTAGTTATAGAGAAACTGAAGCGGGTCCGGAGAGACGAATTCGGGCCGGTTGTAGGTCCGGTAGAGGGCTTCGAGGGCCTCGAGGCTCGGCGTCCGGGGAATCATCCGGCCCCTTTTCGGCCGGCGCCGCCGTATGGCGGCGGAAGCCGCCGGAGGCCGTGAAGCAGAATGACGGTCAGAAAAAGGAGGTTCCGGGGGACCACGCCGACGACCGGATAGACCACCGGCTCCCACCCCGAACCGGGACCCGAGGCCAGCCGGTCGGCGATCTCCCGTAAAACCGGCAGGCCCCTGGGCCATTCGAGGATCCCCGTCCGCCAGTCGGCCGGAATCCCGGCCTCACCGACACCGGCCCCGGCCAGAGCCCCGGCAATGGCGCCGACGGTGTCGGTGTCGCCCCCGGACTTCAAAACGGTCGTCACCGTGCTCTCGAAATCCCCGAAATGACGGGCCCAGGCGTAAAGCGCCACCGGGACGGTGTGGTAAACATAGCCGGTCACGCCCGCATCGAGTCCGAGGCCCCCGGCGAATTCGACCACCGACCGGCCCGCCGCCAGCTCCCGCTCCATCGCCGCCACGGCATGTCGCCACTCGGAGTCATCCGATTCCCGGCGGAGGGCCTCGATCCAATCGCCGGTCGGGCCATCTCCCCTCACTGCCCGAGCGGCGGTCCGGGCCACCGCCAGGGCTCCGGTGAGGGCCCGGGGGTCGGTGTGAGTGATCCGGGTTG
The DNA here is from genome assembly GCA_964633575.1 of uncultured Desulfobacteraceae bacterium. GTDB lineage: Bacteria > Desulfobacterota > Desulfobacteria > Desulfobacterales > JAABSP01 > CAYNGG01. Next base: position 4,805 of record CAZWGY010000265.1, on the reverse strand, counting down.
CCGCTCGGACAAAGGGCAAAATCCGTTCCGGATCTCCCTCGAAAACGGCGCCGACCGGCGCGGTCCGCATGGCCGCCCCGTTTCCGGCCGACCGGACCCCGGACCGGTCCGGCGGCATCCCGATCCAGAGCCGGAGGATCGCTCGCAGGGTGGCCCAGCCGACCCCCGCCGGCAGGCCGGCCAGCCACCACCGCAGACACCATCCCAGGCGGCGGGCAAAGGCCGCCGGATCATCCGGGTGAGCCAGGAGGCATTGAGCCACGAAGACTGTATGCTCCGTGTCGTCGCTGATCATTCCCCGACAACCTCCGGGCAGCGGCAAAAGCCGATGACGGGGGCGCCCCGGGAACAGCCGCGCCGCCCGACCCGGGCCGATCCCCTCCCCCGGCAGCCCCAGCGCATCCCCGACGGCCGTGCCGATGATCAAGCCCCGCATCCGGTCCCGTTTGTCCCGCCGACAGCCGCCGTCGATCATCCGCGCCTCCAAAGTGCTGAAAAATTATCTTGAAATATCGAAGTGGGCTTCATATCATAGGACAGTCGCGTTGGGTATCGAATTCTTTTCAGGCTGGAACCTCCCCCCGGACCGCGGTCGGAGCGGAGGTGATCAGCCACATTACGCCGCCATGCCAAACTCATGAAATCAGACCAAGGACACGCTCCCCGGAAAACCGAGGCGGAGCGGGACCGGGAGAGCATCGTCAAGTTTTTCCACAATCTCTTCCGGCTCCAGACCGGCGCCAAACCCATGGCCCCCGCCCGGGTGGTCCGGGTGGCCGTGGAAGGTACCCGCTATGTGTTCGAGCTGCGGATCCGCCATCAGGGCCGATGGGAAAGCCGGCGGATGAGCGTGGCGCTGATCGGCGACGAGGAGCCGAACAGAGCAGCAGCCGGCGGTAAGCCCACTTCCACCAAAACCAAGACCCGGGCCAGTAAAAGCAAGTGCTTCAAGGTCATCTACGACACCCTCCTGGTGGTCAAGATCCCCCCTACTCCCATTCGGGATTTCGGGGAGTATGTCAACAGCATCCGGGCCGAAGCCCGGATCGCCGCAAAGCTCGCCCCCGACCTCGAATTCGTGGCCCCGGGCGTCACGGCCCTGCTCCGGAAAATCCATCCGCTCCCGAACATGGGCTCCCTGCCCCCGGCCGAGGTGGAACGCCAGTACATCGACTGGCTCAAGCGCAACCCGAGCTTCCAGCGATACCTGAAAATCAACGACGGCTTCGCCTTTTTCATGGACCTGTCCAAGTACGCCTTCCTCTCCCAGGTCGTCGAGGGGATGCACGACCGGGAGATGTTCCGGGAAAAGATGCGCAAGGAGATCCTCGGCTCCCACAACCTCCTCTGGGACATTCTGGAGTTCGAGGAAAAGTACGGATCCGAGCTCTTGACGGTCTGCTTCGACATGAACAAGCTCTACTCCGTCTATGACGCCCGGATCACGCCGCTCCTCAAGGAGTACGGCCTGTCCACCTCGGTGTCGGCCTATCAGAAGCAGGAGTGGTTTCTGGCCCATCTGGCCGAAGGCAAGGTCTCGGAGAGCGGGGGAAATCTCCCGCCTGAATTCGTTTCGGGCCTCAACGCGGCGCTCAAGGAGGTCATCGCCGAGCACAAGGGCACCGTGGGCGCCTACCGGAAGGCGGTCTTCACCCACATCTACCAGCGGACCTTCCAGCAGCATCGGCTCCAGATGTCCGGGATCATCTCCAACATCCTGACGCTTTTGGCCACCCTGAACGACCGGAAGATCGCCATCCGGGACCTCAAGCCGGACAACCTCTTCGTGGTGGCCGACTCGTCCCAGCACCCTCATCACCTCCAGTCCACCGATGAGTCATCCCTGGGGCTCATCGATTTCGAGACCGCCGTGGACTTCTCCGCCGGCACCGCCGACGGCATCCCCCAGCCGCTGCTCGCCGGCACCCCGGCCTATGCCACCCCGGCCCATCTCTTCCCCAACGCCATGCTCGAAGAGACCCTGGGGGATCTCCCCCGGATTCTCCACCTCCAGGACTGGCAGGCGTCGGTGGCCATGATCTATTACACCGTTACCGGGGAGTTCCTTTTCGAGCGGACCCGAAAGCTGCTCTTCCACACCAAAAGCACCATCCGGAAAACCACCCTCGAGAACCGCCCCCTTTCCGAAGGGTTCGTGGAGGCCAGCCGGACCTTCTGGACCAGCGCGGTCAACGAGCTCAAGGAAAAACTGGAGCGACGCGAGGGGAGCCTCCGGTCGGTGCCGGTCCATCCCCCGGAATCGACCCTGACCTACCTCATCGACACCTTCATGGCCGAACGCCGGTCTCTGTTGACGGCCATCCGCTCGACCATAGATAGTCAAGTCATCTTCACCAGCAACAAAAACCGGAAAAACCTGCTCCAATCCCCGGCCGAAGAGATCGAGCGGTACCTGAAAAAGTGGGAGAACGGAACCGGCGTCCCCAAAACCACCCCCCGGACCCGCCGGCAGATCATCGGCCTTCTCCGGACCCTGGCCCACCTTAAAGGGCAAATCCGCCGCCACGACGACGCCATCGCCCGGCTGGAGGTGACCCCACCCCGGGTCACGGCCTACGAACTGGTAGAGGCGATGTTCGCCGTGGTGGTCAACGCCATGTACAAAGAGACGGATTGGGGAGACCTGGACGCCTCCATGCCCGGCGAGACCGGCGAGGAGGCCATCCTCTACGAGGAAACGATCCTCTTCGAGGCCACGGCCTGAACCGGTCGGTTTCATGGCCATCCGGACGATCCTCGACCACCTGACGGCGATCCTTCGAGCCCCGACCCCGGCCGGCCGGCGGCTCCGCGCCCATGAGATCCGGTTTTTCCTCGAATTCGCCCGCCCCCTCTGGCGCCTCGGCCTGGCCGGCATCATCCTCACGGCCCTCACCTGCGCCCTGGGCGCGCTCCTGCCGCTGTCCTCCAAGGTCATTATCGACCTGGTAATCGAGGAAGCCGGGGCCGACGCGGTGGCCCGGTTCCTGGACCCCCTTGGCTTAGGGTCCCTGGCCGAGCCCTTGGCGGCCCTCCTGTCCGACATCAACCGGGTGCTCCTGATCATCCTGGGCGTCGGCCTCGTCATGGGCATCCTGGGGATACTCCAGAACGTCCTGACCCTCCACTTCCAGCAGGAGGTCACCTTCCGGATTCAGACGGCGCTCTTCGACCACCTCCTCCGGGTCCCCCTGTCGCTCATCCGGGAAAAGCAGGTGGGCTACCTCATGTCCCGGGTCTCCGGTGACGTGGCCATGCTCCAGTATTTCTTCTCCACCGCCCTGCCCCAGATGATCACCTACGGCTTCTACTTCCTGTTCAGCTTCGGGATTCTTCTGACCCTCAGCCGCCCCATCACGCTCCTGCTCGCGCTTTTGATCCCGGCCTGGATCGCCATCAACGCCTTTTTCGGGGGAAGGCTCCGGGCGGTAAGTCACCAGGAGATGGAGGGACAGGCCCGGGTCAGCCGGGACATGCAGGAAATGCTGGCCGGGGCCGAGGTGATCAAGTCGAACGTCACCGAAGGCGCGGCGGTCCGGCGGGTGGCCGGCCGGCTCCGGGGGCTGTTTCGGACCCGAATCCGATCCGCGGTGCTCCGGGCCGTGGCCTCACACGCCATGCGGGCCACCAAGCTGATCACCGCCCTGTTCGTGGTCTGGCTCAGCGTCGGGGAAATCCGGGCGGATCGGATGACGGTCGGGGACATGACCGCGATGCTGTCCTACGTGATCTTTCTGGCCGGCCTGGCCAACAGCTTTTCCAACCTCTTTTTGATGATGCAGACGGTGACCGCCGCCGCCGAACGGCTCACCGAGCTCTTCGGAACCGCCCCGGAATACGACGCCGACGAGGCCGTCGGCGGGATCATTCCGGAGACCCCGTTGCGGGGCGAAATCCGCTTCGATAACGTCGCCTTTTCATACGAGCCGGACTCGCCGGTCCTGACCGGCGTTTCCGCCACGATCCACCCCGGGGAGATGGTGGCGCTGGTCGGCCCGTCGGGAGCCGGTAAGACCACCCTGATCAACCTTCTCCTCAAGTTCCATCGGCCGACCGACGGCCAAATCCGGATCGACGGGATCGACCTGGACCGGCTCGACACCCGATGGCTCCGCCGGCGGGTCGGCTTCGTCTCCCAGGACATCTTCCTCTTCCAGGACACGGTGGCCAACAACATCCGCCACGCCCTGCCCGACGCCGACGCGGCGGCCATCGAAAGGGCGGCCCGGGCCGCCGGGATTCACGATGAAATCAGCCGGTTTCCGGATGGGTACGAAACCCGGGTGGGCGAACGGGGCATGCGGCTGTCCGCCGGCCAGCGCCAGCGGATATCCATTGCCCGAGCCTTTCTGAAGGACCCGGCAATCCTCATTCTCGACGAGCCCACCTCGGCCCTCGACGCCACCACCGAAGCAACGGTCCAATCCGCCCTGACGGAGCTGACCCGGGGCCGGACAACCCTGATGATCACCCACAGGGCATCGGTGGCCAATGGCGCGGGCCGGGTTCTGGAATTGGAGGACGGGCGGGTGAGGGAACGGGAACGGCGCGTGTCGTAAGCGCGGCAAGGGGGGCGGTACAACTGAGGCGGCGGGGTATTCGAGCTAAACCCTCATGACCGGGGCGGCACCACGATCACCCCCGGGCATGAAAACTGAGTGCTGAGTGCTGAGGACTGAGTGCTCAGTCGAGGGCAACCACGGGGGGTTGCCCCTACAATTGGCGCGACCCGTAGGGGCAGGCCCCCGTGCCTGCCCTGAAAACCCACCCACGGTGGCCTCACGCAATGGGCGGCCACACAGCCG
>CAZWGY010000264.1:2045-6546 GCA_964633575.1 uncultured Desulfobacteraceae bacterium | reverse complement strand
CCGGGGGGAGGGGTTTGATGAGCCGGGTGAAACGAATGGCCCAAACGATGATCATAGCCGCCTGTGATTTCAGTCTCAGGCTGGAGAGCGGGCGTCTCGTTTGCCTGGGATCGGCAGGCACACCGATTTCGATCCCGATCCCGATTTCGATGGCGTCTCGCCCGCCTGATGCTGGGGCAACCACGGGGGGTTGACCCTACGTTTCAGGATGCGGGCCAGGCGGTTATCCGTCCGCACCGGCGCGAGGCGCTTCCGGGGAGCACTAACGAAATTCTAACCATCGCCTAATGATTTTCGAATATCGCCGGCCTAATTATCAATCCCTTGGTCGGGCGCCCATGGGGGGTGCCCCGCGACTTGAAGTCTTCCAAATCGAATCTGAAAGGAGAGAGGGGTTGATGAAACGGTTTACGCTGGAATCCATTTTCATGACGGTTGCCCTGGCCGCCTGTGTCGCGCTGATGAGCGCCTGCGACGATTCCGAGGCCACGGCCTCCAACACGGATGACATGGCCTCCTCGGCCACGCCCCGGAACGTAATCATGATGGTTCCGGACGGCATGGGGCTGTCCAACGTCACCGCCGCCCGGATCTACAAAAACGGTCCCAACGGCGATCCGCTCTACTTCGAGCAGCTCCCCTACATCGGCTATCAGCGGACCCACTCCAGGAACAGCACGGTCACCGACTCGGCCGCCGCCGGATCGGCCTGGGCCTCGGGCGACAAGTTCAACAACGGCGAGATTTCCTGCATCGACGACAACGCGGACGGGGCCTGTGACGGCACCCGGAAGAACGATCAAACGATCCTGGAGATCGCCCGGGACCTGGGCAAGGCCACCGGCCTGGTGGCCAACTCGGACATCACTCACGCCACTCCGGCGGTCTGGGGCGCTCACGTCCACAGCCGGAAGTGTGAGTCCGAGATCTTCGCCCAGATGCTGGATCTTGAGGTGGATGTCATGCTCGGCGGCGGCGTGGCCACCAACCGGGGTCCCTGTATGCTCCCCGAGACCGACGACGCCCACAACGAGGCCCTGATCGCTTCGGCCGTGGCTGACGGTTACACCTACGTCACCACCCGCGACGAGCTGACCGCCTCGGCCGGCGCCTCTCGGCTCCTGGGCCTCTTTAATGACGGCGGCCTTACCCCCATCGTTGCCCGGCCGACCCCGTGCGGCCAGCCGACCTTGAAGGAGATGACCGAGGCGGCCCTCGACGTCCTGTCCGAAGATCCCGACGGCTTTTTCCTCATGGTTGAAGGCTCTCAGATCGACTGGGCCAACCACGCCAGAAACGTCATGTACCAGATCGAGGAGACCCTTGACTTCGACGATGCCGTCAAGGTCGTCATGGACTGGATGGCCGAGGACCTCGACCGCCAGAAGAACACCCTGCTCATCGTGGTCCCGGATCACGAGACCGGCGGCGTGATCATCGACGGCCCCTATGGCCGTCTTTCCGAAGCCGGCGACACCGGGGTCCAGCTCTACGACCTCGAAGGCGAGCCGGTTTACGACATGGACGGCTACCCGGTCATGGAGCCCGACCTGACCGTCCTGTTCGGGTCCAACCCGACCGAGCCCACCGAGAGCGCCAACCACACCGCCGTGGACACCCTCATCTGGAGCAATTCCCCGGCTTGTGCCAGGGCCTTGGACAACACCGACCTTTATGATATCATGCGCAACTTCATGCAGGCCGGTTAACCCCTTGGCCGCTCTTCCCCCGCCGCTTCTGGAAGCCGGAGGAAAGGCGGCCAGTCACCCAACCCATAACAAAAGGAGACTCAATCATGACGACAAAACGGAGATCAACCGGATGGATGGGCCGGTTCGTGGCCATTTTGGCCGCCGCCGCCCTTATCCTGTCAACCGCCCCGGCCGCCTGGGCCAAATCGGCCTCGGACGGGGGCCAGACCGCCAAGTACGTCTTTCTCTTCATCGGCGACGGCATGGGCTTTCCCCAGAAGACCGCCGCCGAGCAATACGAGGGCAAACGGCTGACCATCGACACCTTCCCGGCCCACGGGGTCACCACCACCTTTGCCGCTGACCGTTTCATCACCGGGTCGGCCGCCTCGGCCACCGCCATCGGCTGCGGCCAGAAGACCAACATCGGCGTCATCGGGATGACTCCGGACTTAAAGCCGGTCAAATCGGTGGCCGAGATCGCCCGGGACCGGGGGATGAAGGTCGGGATCATCTCCAGCGTCTCCATCGACCACGCCACCCCGGCCGCCTTTTATGCTCACGTCAAGTCCCGTTCCATGTATCATGAGATCGACCACGCCCTGGCCGAGAGCAACTTCGACTTCTTCGGCGGCGGCGGCCTGAAGGACCCGGCCGGCAAGAAATCCAAAGCCCCCAAGGGCGATGCCCTGGAAAAGGCTCGCCAGAATGGCTACAAAGTCATTTCCGACCGCGCTTCCTTCATGGCCCTGAAGCCCGGCGACGGCAAGGTCCTGGCCTGGAACGAGTGGCTCCAGGACAGCGGCGCCATGCCCTACGCCATGGACCAGCGTCCGGACAAGGACATCTCAATCGCCGAGTTCACCCAAAAGGCCGTGGAGATGCTCGACAATGACAAGGGCTTCTTTTTGATGGTGGAAGGCGGGAAGATCGACTGGGCCTGCCACGCCAATGACGCGGCGGCGGCCATTAAAAACACCCTCGCCTTTGACGAGGCGGTCCGGGTGGGGTTGAAGTTCTACGAAGATCATCCCGACGAGACCCTGGTGGTGACCACCGGCGACCATGAGTGCGGCGGTCTTACCCTCGGATTTGCCGGGACCAAGTACGACACCTATTTCAACTACCTGAACGGCCAGAAGATCTCCTTCCAGCAGTTCACCGACGAGAAGGTCGCCAGTTTCGACGGCGAGCTGGACGACATGAAGGCCCTTATCACCGAATACTTCGGCCTCAAGTTCGACGGCGACCCCAAGACCGACCACCTGGCTCTGGCGCCTCACGAGGTGGCCATGATCGAATCGGCCTTTAAACGCTCGGTGGAAGGGGAGACCGAGGGCTCCAAGAACCCGGAGACCTATCTCCTCTACGGCGGCTATGACCCGCTCACCGTCACCATAACCCACCTGCTGAATCAGAAGGCCGGCCTGGCCTGGACCTCCTACAAGCACACCGGCGTCCCCGTGGGCTCCACCGCCATCGGCGTGGGCTCGGAACGCTTCAACGGCTATTACGACAACACGGACCTCGCCCTGAAGATCATGGAAGGCATGGGCGTCCCCGCGAAGGTTTACGCCATTACCGACGCCGAGGCTGACTCGACGGTTGCCACTCGATAATTCCCTCCGCAACCGGGGCCGCCGGGCCATAGCGCCGGGCGGCCCCATCTCCCCTCCACCGACGGTCCGGAAAGGAGCTGTATGTTGATCCGACTGACCGACGGCCGACGCAAGGACATCCTGATGGTCCTCGCCTTTCTTGCCCTGAGCGCCGGGCTCATGCTCCTGCCCACCGGCTACGAGGCCCGGATCAAGTCCGGGGCCGTCCGCTGCCGGGGCCGGATCGTCGAAGTGGACAACTCCGGGATTCAGCGGCTGGGGATCATCAAAAAGGGGAACCAGGCCGTGGAGGTCGAGATTCTCGACGGCCCCTTTGCCGGCCGGACCCTGAGCGCCGACAACCCGCTCATGGCCCGCCTGGACCTCGATAAGATATACCAGGTCGGCGACATCGCCCTCACCGTCCTGACCTTGAACGCCGACGGCGAGATCGTCTATGTCAACCCCCAGGACCACTACCGGCTCGGCCTGGAGCTGACGCTTCTGGGCCTCTTTGCCGCGCTCCTGTTGGCCTTTGGCGGCTGGACCGGGCTCAAGGCGCTCCTGTCCTTTGCCTTTACGGCCCTGATGCTCTGGAAGATCCTCATTCCCCTCTTTTTAAAAGGCGTTGATCCGGTTTACCTGACCCTGGGCGCGGTGGCGGTCCTGGCGGCCGCCATCATCTTTCTGGTGGCCGGACCCACCCGGAAGGGCGTGGTGGCCTTCTGCGGCGCCTTTCTCGGAGTCCTCAGCTCCTGCATCCTGGGTCTCGTCTTCACCCGCCTCTTTCACGTCCACGGCGCCGTTCTGCCCTTTGCCGAGACGCTCCTCTACTCCGGCTTCGGCCACCTCGACCTCACCCGGATTTACGTGGCCGCCGTCTATCTGGCCGCCTCGGGAGCGGTCATGGACCTGGCCGTGGATGTGGCCGCCGCCATGGACGAGGTGGTGACCCAGCGCCCGGACATCAGCACCGTCGGGGCGATCCGGTCCGGGATGAACGTGGGCCGCGCCGTGGTGGGGACCATGACCACGACCCTCCTTCTGGCCTATTCGGGCGGGTATGTCACCCTGCTTATGGCCTTCATGGCCCAGGGCGTCCCCCTGGCCAATCTCTTCAACCTGATCTACGTGGCGGCCGAGGTCCTGAAAACCATCGTCGGCTCCTTCGGCCTGGTGACCGTGGCCCCCTTCACCGCGCTGGTGGGCGGA
>CAZWGY010000264.1:0-1945 GCA_964633575.1 uncultured Desulfobacteraceae bacterium | reverse complement strand
CCGGGAAGCCGGGTGATCCCGTGACCGAGGCCCTTACCGTGGACACCGCTCACAACTACGTTCTCGACACCAACGTCCTTCTTGAAGATCCGGGCGCCATGCTCCGCCTGCGCAACGGCAATCAGAACCGGGTCTTCATTCCGTTCCACGTCCTTTTGGAGCTCGACAAGCTCAAAAAGGACCCCCGCCTGGGCCGGATCGTCTCCCGGGTGGTGGATCACCTCGTGACCAATCCCGACCACTATACCCTGCTCCGGGCCGAATCCCTCGCCGAGCGCTACGCCTCGGCCGTGGACCGCCACATCCTGGCCGAGATCGAGGGCTGCGGGGTGGACGACCCCATCCTCGTCACCAACGACCGGATACTCCAGCTCCAGGCATCCCTGAAGGGCATACGAAGCGAAGGATACCGGGAATCGGCCCCGTTCCACTCCGAGGCCGAGCACTTCACCGGCTTTGTCCCCTCACCGGAAGAAGCCGTCCCCAACAGCTTCACCTGGAACGAGCGCAACAAGCCGCTCTTCTTCGGCCCCCAGGGCGAAAAGGTCATCGACTACCAGCACCGGGTCTGGAACGTGATCCCCCGGAGCATCTACCAGAACCTCGCCATGGAGCTGATGGTCGAGCCGGACATCCCCATCGTCTCGATCCAGAGCGAGGCCGGGTACGGCAAAAGCTACCTTGCCCTGGCCGCCGCCCTCTACCTTACCCAGCAGATGAAAAGCCACGGCAAGATCTACATGGTCAAGCCGATGATCGAGGTGGGCCGCCAGATGGGGTATCTCCCTGGACGGGTCGAAGAGAAGATGGAGCCCTATACCCGCTACATCACCGATCTCATCGTCAAGCTCCACCGGCTCCGACCCGCCAACCGACTCTTTCTCCAGTCCGACGATACCCATTTCCGGTTCGATCCCAAGCGGCTGGAGCTGCTCCCCCTGGCCTACATCCGGGGCATGAACATCGAAAACGCCGTGGTCATCGTCGATGAGATGCAGAACCTCTCCCGCAACGAGTGCCGCGCCCTTCTGTCCAGGATGGGCGAGGGCGTCAAGTGCTTATGCCTGGGTGACGTCCATCAGGTGGACAACCCCTATCTCGACATGGAAAACAACGGCCTCAACTGGATCGTCAAGAAGTTTACCGGCAACCGGATTTACGCCCACCTGGTTTTAAAGGGTGACCGGTCCCGAGGCCCCATCACCGACCTGGTGATCCGCTCCGGGCTCTAATCGGACGACGCGGCGCCAGGAGTACCGGGATGAAGTAACCGTACACGTCGGGGCGGATCGCCGGACCGCCTCCATGACGCCATCACCCGAGCAAAGGAAACCGCCCATGGTCTTTCTGGCCAAAATTGCCGTTATTGTCGCCCTCATCATCATCGGGCTGGTGGCCCTGATCCATGCCCACCGGCTCCGGGCACGGGCCAATGCCGCCGTCGGCTGGCCAACCGTCAAGGCGACGGTGACCGACCTCCATTATTACGATGACGTCAACGACAGCCCGGCCGACCCCGATGCCCAGGAAGTCCGGATCACCTATGAATATCGGGTCCGGGGCAAGGTCCATCGCGGCTCGACCATTTCTTTCGGCTATTCCGCCTCATCCAACCCGGACTACCACCAGCGGATTTACGCCGTCCTCTCCCGGATGCCCACCCTCATGGTCCACCACAACCCCGATGATCCAGCCGAATCGGTCATCAGCCCGGTCGGCGGCTCCGGCCCGACGGTCCTTTCGGCCATCGGCGCCGTTTTCCTGACCTTCGGCATTGGCTTTGGCTTCAACCTCCTCATCGACTCGACCGCCCTGGCCGCCACCATGTTTATCCTCATGGCCCTGGTCTTTTTCGCCGCTTTCTGGACCGCCTGGACAACCCTCAGCCCCAAATCCGACGACGCCCTGATCCAATACCTTGAAAGGCGGAAAGGGTAGGGGGGCA
>CAZWGY010000263.1:0-6560 GCA_964633575.1 uncultured Desulfobacteraceae bacterium | reverse complement strand
GGCCGGTATGTTTTCGGGATGGTTCGTCCGCGCTGTCCGGTCAATCTAGACCTCCGGGGTTTTTAAAACCTCGGAGGTCTCCGCCGATGCCCACGTTGCCTATCGCCCTCCGCGCACCGCCCGGACATAGCCGGTGCTGTGTCGTCCGAGGTAGCTGATGTAGCCCTTCCGGAAGCTGATTCCCCAGTTGGCGTGGGCGGACCGCTGATCGGCACTCCAGCACCAGTACCATTGCTGGGTGGGGCGTCCGAACACCGGGTCCAGGTAGAGGCCGGTCCACTGTCTCCGCTGCTTTTTCAGGGTCCAGAGCTCGGCCAGCGTCGGCAGCCGCCAGTCTATAAAGCCCCCGAGCCGCCGCCGGTTCAGGCTCCGGACATACCCCACGGCCTCGGCATAATTCATAAACCTTGGTGAGCCGGATTTCTCCCACAGCAGGCCGGTGGCCCGGTCGTAAACGATGCCGTTGCCCGGGACCACAAAGTCATTTCGAACCGTTTGAAGCGCCAATGCGCCTTTGGACTCGGCTAGTCTCGGCGAGCTGCGGATCTGGTGGCGCCGATGGCGGGAGGCCGTGAGGGTCGGGTTCGATGGCAACGGGTTGAGATCAACGGTGAGGACGCGGTCTTCGTCGGTGATCTCCACCCACTGGTTATGGGTTTCGAAGCCGGGATGAGAGGCCCGGACGTGGTACCGGCCGGGGGGCAGCGGTATGCCCGGCTCATAGACCGGTTTGATGTTCATGATCTTGACGGTGGCCTCGGCCGGGGTCGGCCGGACCGTCAGCCCGTGGGTTTCCACCGACGCCAGGGTCATCTCCCCGCCGCCTTGTCCTTCGGGGACCGGCGCTTCGGCCAGGGCAACGGCGTGTTGGAGGTCCGAGTCGGTCACTTCAATGGTGTCGTGACGGGGCTCGTAGCCGTCCCTGGTGACCTCGATTTGGTATCGGCCCGGAGACAGAAGGATTCCCGGCTCGTAGGCCGTCTCGATGTCCGGCATCCGGACCTCGGCATCCTCGGGCGTCGTCTCGACGGTCACCGCGTACCGCAATGCTTCCAGATCCATCTGAACCGCTTCGGGCTCGTTGGTGATTTCCACCTCGGCGGACCCGGTCCGGTATCCCGGACTTTCGGCCGTCACCCGGTACCGCCCCGCCGGCAGCCGGACCCCCGGTTCGTAGGGGATGTCCGTGCCGGGGAGCCGGACCTCGGCGTCTTCGGGAGTCACCTGGACGTAGAGCGGATAAACCGAGGGTTCGAGGACCACCGGGTCGGTAACCACCGGGCCGTCGGTGATCTCCACGGTCCGCCGCTCGGTCCGGTATCCCTCCCTGGCCACGAGGACCGTGTAGCGCCCCGTCGGCAGGGTCACGCCCGGGGAGTAGGTCGTCTTGCCGTAGAGCAGCCAGACGGCGGCGTCCGCCGGTTCGGTGGGCACGGTCAGGCTGTATTGTCGCTCGGCGAAGGGGGAAAACGCCGGAAATCGAAGCGCGGTTACGGTCACGCCGCCGATAAGGGTCAGGGTCACGAGGGCCGAGGCCCATTTCAGCCATCTGCTGTCAGAAATGATTTGTTTGGGTTCCAATCCGTCCATCACCTCTTAATAAAATCCATCAGGTAGTTGACATGGTGGTTGCCTCCCAGGGAGTAGCGCCGCCGGAAGGGGTTGTAGTGGAGCCCCGTGAGGTCCAGCCGGGCCAGCCCGCTCGACTCGGCCCAGGCGGTCAGCTCGGCGGGGCGGATAAAGCGGCGGTAGGAATGAGTGCCCCGGGGGACGAACCGGAGAATATATTCGGCCGCCACAATGGCGAACAGATAGGATTTGGGGTTCCGGTTGAGGGTGGCAAAGACGACATGGCCGCCCGGCCGGGCCAGGGCCGAGCAGGCCCGGACGGTCGAAGCGGGGTCGGGAACGTGCTCCAGGAGCTCGAGGCAGGTTACCAGGTCGAAACCGGCCGGATGGCGGGCGGCCATCTCCTCGGCGGTGGCCCGCTGGTAGTCCACGGACAGCCCGGATACGGCCAGGTGGGATCGGGCCGCCGCCAGGGGGGACGCTCCGGCGTCGATCCCGGTGACGGTCGCGCCCCGTCGGGCCATCCCCTCCGACAGGAGCCCGCCGCCGCAGCCCACATCAATCACGTTACTGCCCCGGAGCCCGGCATGGGACTCGATATAGTCGAGCCGGAGCGGGTTGATGTCGTGGAGCGCCTTGTAAGCCCCGTGCCGGTCCCACCAGAACGCGGCCGCGGCCGCGAACTTGTCGATCTCCCGGCCGTCAACGTTGGCGGGAGAAGCCGGGGTACGGCCGTCGGTTACCATGATGGCGCCTTTCCGGCGCGGCGGGGCTTTACGATCCCGCCGGCGGTGGGTATAGTGGCGGTTGGCCGCCCGCTGGCCGCTATCCGAAAATCCCGGTCCCCGTCCCCGGATGAGGGCCGGATCGTCCGCAACCGCCAAGCGTAACGGAGATGACCATTCACCTGTTCGATTTCACCCGGGAGGAGCTGACCGCCGAGCTGTCGCGGCGGTACGGGCGGGGTTGGTACCATGCCGCCGCCCTCTACCGGGAAGTTTTTCAACGGGGCAATCCAGACTGGCATCTGGCCCCGGAATTCGTGGCCTCCCCGAAGCTGACCCGTCCCCTGCGGGAGGCGATCGACGCCGGGATTCCATTGCCCTGGCGGACGGTCCGGGACGGGTCGGTGACCAAGCTGGTCACCCGGCTCGCCGACGGAGCCCGGATCGAGTCGGTGGTCATTCCGGGGAAAGGCCGTTCCACCGTCTGCGTATCGTGTCAGGTGGGCTGCCGGATGGGGTGTGCGTTCTGCGAAACCGGCCGGATGGGGTTTCATCGGGATCTTTTTCCCCATGAAATCGTCGGCCAGGTGATGACCGCCCGGTTTCGGTTGGGCGCGCCGATCCGCAATGTCGTATTCATGGGGATGGGGGAGCCCTTTGACAATTTCGAGGCCGTGATGAAAGCGTTCCGGGTGATCCGTGAGCCCGCCGGCCTGAGGATCGCTCCCCGGCACGTGACCGTCTCCACCGCCGGCATCGTCCCCGGCATCTTCCGGCTCGCCGAAGTCCCGCCGCCCCGGCCGAAGCTGGCCGTCTCCGTCAACGCCGGAGACGACGCCACCCGGTCCCGCCTGATGCCGATCAACCGCCGGTACCCGATGGATGCCCTGGGAGCCGCTCTCCGGGCTTACGCGGAGGCGACCGGGGACGCGATCTTCGCCGAATACGTCCTGATCCGGGGGGTCAATGACGCGCCGGCGGATGCCCGGGCCTTGGCCCGGTTTCTGTCTCCCTTCGACGCCAAGGTCAACCTGATCCCTTGCAATCCGGGGGCCGATGGCGAAGCCGGGGGGCAAGCCGCGCCCCCGCCGGATGCCGTGGCTCGGTTCGCGGGGTGGCTGGTCGCCGAAGGGGTGTTTGTCCGCGGGCGGCCGGCCCGAGGGATGGGCGTGATGGCCGCCTGCGGACAACTGGGGGGTGGTGGGATTAGGGACTAACGTGGCACTTGGAACAGCTTGTGGGGGCGGATTTAGTGTTGTTGGCCGTGTTGAATTCCTTGTGGCAGTTCGTGCAATTGTCATGAAGTGCCTCGGCATGATACTGGAGCCGCTCCGACTCGGTCAATTCGGGGGCGTCCCGGCCTTTGGGGGCCTCCCCGGGCTGGTCGTGGCATTCGAAGCAACTCATCACCTCGTCGCCTTTGACCAGGTCGGTGAGCGGTTCGCCGTCTTCGTTGTGGTGGCAATCGCCGCAGCCGGAGCCGTAGTCGTCCACGTGACCGGCGTGGGTGAACTGGACAATGGCCTTATTGTGCGGGTAATCAGCCTTCATGGCGATATCGGCGGGAAAGCCTTCCACCGCCCCCTCGCCGTCACCTCCGCCGAACCCTTCCTCGACTACCTTGACGGCATCGACCAGGAGATCCTCGGGGGGCTCCCACTCGATGGCCTTGTGGGCCTCGGGTTCGCCGGCTGATACCTCGGGCCGGGTATAAAAATCCGGAAAGGGGTAAAATGTTGCGATGGAGATGAAGAGGGCCAGAGCGATGACCACACCGCCGGCCATCAGAAGTACTGTCCGTCTGTCCATGAAAAACCTCCTCCTTGGGTCAAGCCGTTATTGGAAATCCAGTTGCTAGAGCTGAAGAGATCCCTCTGTTTTCCCACAGCCGTTGCTCCAAGCCCTTTATACCAAAATCGGAACGGTGTCAAAGGCTTTGTGATCTCCGGGGTCGTCGGCGGGCGGCCGGCGTCACCTTTACTTTCCTCAAGGATGCTGATATAGTCAATAATTGGTATCGGATGGGGATCGACGACGGTGATCCCCGAAGGCCCCGAAACAGCGGGCGCCCGGACACTCATTTTCTGGCGTGAGGCATTTTTGGCGATGAGCGACTGCCCCTGCGGATCAAACCGAATCTATGACGACTGCTGCGGCCCCTATATTGCCGGGGACCGGCCCGCTCCCACGGCCGAGGCCCTGATGCGGTCCCGCTTTACGGCCTATGCCACCCGGGCGGTGGACTATCTGTTCGAGACCACTCATCCCCGGCGACGGAAGCGGTCCAACCGGGAGTCGATCCGCCAGTGGGCCGAAAAGACCACCTGGCGGGAGCTCCAGATCCATCAGGTCGAAGGGGGCGGCCCCGACGACCATGAAGGGGTGGTCACTTTCACGGCCGACTACACCGAGGACGGCGAAGACCGGAAGCACGAGGAAGTGGCCCGGTTCAAGCGGGAAAACGGCCGCTGGTGCTTTTACGACGGCAAGGCCCCCGGACCGGCTCAGGTGGTCCGCGACGCTCCCAAAATAGGCCGGAATGACCCGTGTCCCTGCGGCAGCGGGAAGAAATTCAAGAAATGCTGCGGCCCCTGAGACCGCCGGCCCCCGTCGCCGGCGGAGCCCATCCATCCAGGGTATTTAAATGACCGGCGGACTCCACATCCCCCGGCGGATGACGGCCTTTCTCGTCTATGGCCGGCCGCCCCTGGTCTTTGGCGGGATGCTCTGCGCCATGGGCGTTATGTGGACCCAGAGCCCCACCCTTTACATGCTCGGGGTCTCCCTTCTCGGGATCTCCATGACCTTTGACCTCGCGGACGGCTGGTTCGCCGCCCGGTACACCCCTCATCCCATCATGGCTCACCTGGCCGACCGGATCATGGACAAGGTGGTCTTTTCCATCATCTTTCCGGTGGTGGCCGCCGGGATGATGTGGAGCCTGAGCGTGGCTGATCCCCCGGCGCCCCGGCTGGAGCTGCTCCACGCCATGTTCGTTCTGGTGCTCTGCGTGGCGGTCCTTGTCCGGGACAATTTCGCCCATTTCATCCGCCGGTTTTCGGGGGCCAAGGGGCCCGAGCCCGAGCCGAGCGAGTTCACCCGGCTGCGGACCACCGTGGCCGCGCCGGTGGCGGTCCTCCTCTATGCTCACGCCTTCTATGTCCCCAACGGGCCGGAGACGGCTGTTTACCATGCCTGTGTCTGGGTCGGCACTTTTCCCATCCGGGCGCTTTTTTTCATCGAGATCCTGTTTCTGATCATCAACCTCGGCTCCATCGCCGGGTACTGCCGGAAGTACGGGGCCCCCTGCCTGGATGAGCTCTGCCTGGGCGATGAGTCCCTCCGCCGGCGGATTCTGTCGGTCTTCCCCAACTCCCTGACGGTAATGAACGCCGTCATGGGGCTCCTGGCGGTGGTCTTTGCCTACCAGGGGCGGATCCGGGAAGCCTATCTGCTGATCATCGGCGCGGCCCTGTTCGACAAGCTCGACGGGGCGGTGGCCCGGAAGCTGGGACTCACTCAGCCCCTGCCCGGCGACGAGCGCCCCAGCCGGATCAACGTGGGCGGGATCATGGACGACCTGGCCGACGCCATCAGCTTCTGCATCGTCCCCGCCTGGATTTTCTGGATTACCCTATCGCCGTCGGCCGGCACGACCAACCTGCCCGTGGGCTGGATCGCGGTCCTGTATGCCGGTGCCGGGTTTCTGCGGCTGGCCTACTTCACCCTGGACCGTTCCCCGATTCCGGGCTTTTTCAAGGGGCTGCCCACCCCGGCGGCGGCTTTGCTGGTCACCTCGCCGCTGATCATGTACCGCCAGGCCGTCGAGGCCGGGGCGGCCGGGGCTCCCTTCTGGATGGCCTTCTGCTTCTGGCTGATGGTCCTGGCGGCGGTCCTGATGAACCTCTATCCGATCCGATACCTCCACCTGGGGCGGTTCATGAGCCGGAAGCCCTGGTTTGCCCGGCTCTCCGGCCTCCTGGTGATCAGTTTCGTCTTCACCCCCTATTTCGGCCACGCCGCCTTTGCCTATCTGTTCATCTACCTGTTTTCCCCCCTGATAACCTGGAAGATTCACCCCGACACGGCGGCCCGGGAAGGAGAATCAGCGGAGACGGTCGATTACCTCGCCAACGGGGAGTGATTCCCGCTCCACCTCGTTGACTTCATCCGCCTGAAAGTTTGAAAACCTATCCAGGGCCATCATAAGTTCGCCCTTACAGGGCTTTTGTGTTTGTTTTGCCGGTTACCAGGGCGATGCCCTGG
>CAZWGY010000262.1:0-6593 GCA_964633575.1 uncultured Desulfobacteraceae bacterium | reverse complement strand
ACCTGGACCCCCGCCTCGATGAGCTGCTCGATGACGGTGGTGCCGTTCTGGTTGGCGGCGCAGAAGATATAGAGGCTCCGGCGCTGATACTCCTCCACGATCATCTTGGCGATCTCGGGGTCCGGGGCCGCTCCGACGATGGCGGCAAAGCCGGGGGCCGAGCCGTCCACGAACTCCACGCCCCGCTTCCGGAAGACCGTATCGTCGGCGGCGCCCAGCCAGATCTTCCCGGCCTCCATATCGGGCTCCTCGGAGTGGAGGTAGAAATCGGGCTGCTCCAGATAGCGGATGGCTTCTTCGATCTCGAAGGCCAGAAGAGCGGCCATGCCGGCGTCCAGCAGGGGCCCGAGGTAGGGCAGGTGATGGGCGCCCTTGACATGTGGAGGCAGGAGCTTCCGAGCGAAATCGAGGGGTTTTTGCATATCCTCGAGGGTCTCGACCTTGATTCCCAAAAGGGAGTAGATCACCGGCAGATAGTACGCGGTGTTGGGAAAGCCGACCTGGGTGGATGCCTCATAAGTATCCAGGGCTCTTTTGTACTTTCCCTCGACCTTGGAAACGATATTGTAGCCACCTTGAATGGCGGCGAAAGCGACCAGTCTGGACATAAGAAATTCCTCCTTCGTTGAGGATTTGTCGTTAAGATTTCATCGGCGCAAAGGCGGACGGCATTAGGCGGATTCGAGTTTCATCCGGTCGGCCATGTCCATGAGGACCCGCTCCCGGGCCTTGTCGATGCCCAGGGCTTTGCGCTTCTTGTCGATATGGGCGATCATCGCCTGGGCGTGCTCGATGGGATCGAGGACCAGATCCCACATGCCGCCGTAGATCTTCTCCAGCTCCTTGAAGAGGTAGTCCTGGAAGACCGGCGCGCCCTGGACCGGGAGTCCGACGCCGAAGACCGTGTAAACGCCCGATGTGACGAAGTAATGGCCGATGGAGATGGCCTTTTCACTCATCCACTCGGGAGCCGATCCGGCGGCGGGCAGGTCGCTGATGTCCTTGCCCAGCCCGCCGGCCTTGACCACTTCGGTGGCGGCCAAAAGAATCCGGCTGTTGTCCACGCAGGAGCCCAGGTGGAGGACCGGCGGAATGCCGACCGTCTCGCAGACCTCGGACAGGCCGGGGCCGCAGAAGACACCGGCGGTCTCGGGGGTCAGGAGCCCCTCCATGGCGCAGGCAATGCCGTTGCAGCCCGTGGTCAGGACGATCACGTCGTTTTTGATCAGCTCCTTGACCACCTGGATGTGGGCCTCATTATGGCGGGTCCGGGCGTTGTTGCAGCCCACCACGCCGGCGATGCCCCGAATCCGGCCGTTGATGATGTTGTCGTTCAAGGTGTAGTAAGTGCCGCGGAAGCTCCCACCAAGATGGTACTGGATCGACTCCACGCCGAAACCGGCGATCTGAGTGGCCTTCTGCCGGGGGATCATCACCTCGGCCCCGCGGTTTTCGAAGTTGTCGATGGCCATCTTGACGATCCGCTCGGCGTCTTCCATGGCGTGATGCTCATCGAACTCGATGTGGAGCACGTTGTTCTGTTCCATCCGGGCGATGGGGTGGGTGGTGATGAGCTTGGTGTGGAAGCACTTGGCCACGTTGGCCAGGTTCTGGAAGATGCACTGGATATCGACCACCATGGCGTCGCAGGCCCCGGTGATGATGGCCAGCTCCTGCTGGAGGAAGGTTCCGGCCGGGGGCACGCCGTGGCGCTGGAGGATCTCGTTGGCGGTGCAGCAGATCCCGCTGAGCTGGATGCCCTTGGCGCCCTTGGTCTTGGCGTAGTCGAGCATCTCCTTGGACTGGCACGCCGCCACGATCATCTCGGAGAGAACCGGCTCATGGCCGTGGACGATAATATTGACGTGGTCCTCTTTCATGACCCCGAGGTTGGCCTCGGACTGAACCGGATAAGGGGTTCCGAAGAGGACGTCCTGGAGGTCGGTGGCCAGCATGGAGCCGCCCCAACCGTCGGCGATGGCCGCCCGGGTCCCCTGCTTGATCAGGTTCTTGTAATCCTGGTCCACGCCCATGTGAGTCCGGTGCATGATCTCGACGATCTCCCGGTCGATGTTCCGGGGCCGGACACCGTTTTTCTTCCATTTTTCATAGAGGGGCTCCGGGGCCCGCTTCAAGTAGAGCAGCTCTCCGCCGGGCTTGCCCCATTCGGCCATGGCCTTTTCAGCCACTTCCAGGGCGATCTCGTCGAGCTCCCGGTCCTTGACCTCGCCGTCCACTTCCACGGTGGTCTCCACCCCGAGATGAGGGGCGATGGCCAACAGCTTCTGTGGATCCTTGATCTGATAGTCGTGGCTTTCCTTCCGGGCCACGGCCAGGAAGACCTCCGCCACGCTTCGGCCGTGGTCGGAGTGGGCGGCGGCGCCGCCGGCGATCATCCGGATGAAGTTTCTCGCGGCAATGGTGTTGGGGGTAGCGCCGCAGAGACCCTTCCGGGTGTCCTCGCCCTCGATCCCGCCCTTGGGCAGCGGCAGGCGGCAGGGACCCATCGAACAGTTTTTACAACAAATTCCCTGGAGCCCGATACTACACTGCTTCAATGTGACAGCCCGGTCCCAGACGGTGTCGATCCCGAGTTCCTGAGCCCGCCTGATCATCTGTTGGGTTGCCGGATCAATGGACGACGCGATCGGATCGGCTACCTTGGGTTCCTTCTTTTCCTTCGCCTTTTTGACTTCTGCCATTTGAGGTTCCTCCTCATATTGTGGATAAAGTTATCATCCGATTCTCCGGACGGATGTCCGGTTATGTCTCTGCCTGTTAGGCGTTTCTCCGGTGGATTCGATGGAGTTGGTCGATCATCTTTTCGAGCGGGGACTTCTGGATGGCGGACGCGGTTTTGGGAACGTCCGTCTCCCCGGTGGCCGTGGGCTCGGCGGACCGCTTCTCCCGCTCCTCAGCCCGCTTCCGGCGGATGGCGGCCTCGTCGGCCTCCCGCTGAGCGGCATCGGCTTCCTCTTTTTCCTTGGCCTCGCGAGCCGCCTTCTCCTCGGCGTCCTTCTTGGCCTTGGCATCGGCTGCCTTCCTGGCCTCCGCATCGGCTTCCGCCTTGGCCTTCGCATCCGCATCAGCCTTTGCCTTGGCTTCAGCGTCCGCCTTGGCCTTGGCTTCAGCCTCGGCCTTCTTGGTGGCCTCATCGACCTCGGGCTTAGGCGGCTCGGGGGCGGCCGGCTTGGCCTCGGCCTTGGGCGCTTCGGCGGGTTTCGCCTCGGGTTTCGGAGCCGCCGCCGGCTTGGCTTCGGCCTTGGGCGCTTCGGCCTTCTTGGCCGCCGGTGCCTTTGCTCCCTTCTCCTCTTCGATGCTCAGATCGGGCTCGGGGGCGAGGGCCGCCAGGTCGACGTCCACGTCAGACATCAGCTTGTTGACCCCGGCGATGTCCTTGGCCGATCCGCCGTCCAGGAGCAGATCGATAAATGCCTTGACCATCCGGATGCTTTCGGGATGGCGCATGATCAGGATATCGGAGCCGGCCATCAGGTAGCTGACGGCTCCGACGGCCTCCATCATGATGGCCCGGCGCTCGGGATCTCCGAGGAGTTGATCCTCCTCCACCGGCTGCTTGGCCTCTTTGCACTTCCAGACCTCGTTGCCGAGGTTGTTGATGATGGGGAGCTGAAGCTTGTCATCACCCTGGGCCATGGCCGCCATCCGAATCCGCTCCATGACCGAGTAGGAATACTCCATGCCGTAACCCAGCCCGCCGGTGGTCGGATCGATGATGATCCGGTCGGTGGGCATGCCCAGGTTCTCCAAAAGGATGTTGACCTGCTTGGCCAGGTTGACGTCGATGGGGGACGAGGAGATGATCGTGTGACCATACCCCATGGCCGCCGCGCCGATCCCCTTGTGATTCTTGTCCTCGACGGGGCCCATGACCAGGTTCTTGCCCTGGAAGTCCTCGGCGATCTTCTTTAAGACTTCCTCGTCCTTTTGAACGTTGGCGGTGCCCCAGATCACCAGGGGCACGTCGATGGCGTCAAGGACCTTGCCCACGATGGCCGACGCATCGGCGGCGGATGTGTCCAGGGCGTTGGGATCGGTGCTCTTGAGCTGGAGCACGATGAGGTCGGCGCCGTAGTCCTGGACGCACTTCTTGGCCCAGGCGGCGGGATCACCGATGACGTCCTTGAACGGGGCGACGGCCGCTTCCGGCCAATCATCCGGCTTCATGTCCCAGATCTCCATGGCGATCCGGGGCTTATTGGGCATGTCGCCTTCAAACTGGTAAAACGGGTAGCAGGTCTCACCTCCGACCTTGACCGACTTGTCGCCGTGGCCAAGGGTGATTTCCTTAATGCTACCGGCATAGGATTCTTTATGGATGTCTAAGCCCAATTTCCGTCCTCCTTCCAAATGAATGAAGTTACTGTAAGGTCAGTCCGGGAAAAACGTTTCTTCAGGCCGCGTGATCGCGGTGACCAAACGCACCACCTGATTTGTGTGGAACATCCCTCCTTTCCTTCAATTCGAGCTGATATTCATATCTTGCATCGGCGATCGATCCTCGACCACCGGATAAATTCCGGGTACTCCCGGTTTTCCAAAGGATTCTCAATACCTTGACCTGTCGGGTTTTGTCAATAGATGAATAGAAGAAACTTTGTAAACCGGGTTCATTTTTTGAGCTTCTTTTTGGATTCCAGCCGGGCCTTGAGCCTCGGAAACAGCTCCATCTCCGTGTGAGGCAGAAAAAGGGCGGCTACATAGTGGTCCATGTAGGAGTTGGTTTCGGACAGCTCGAAGTTGGTCATCTTCCGGGTCACCTCCACCACGTCGCGCCGGATCCGGTTGGTCAGCGAGCTCATCTTGGCGCCCATGAGGGAGCCGTTGCCCACGAAGGTGACCTTTTCCGGGTCCATTTCCGGGAGCAGCCCGATGGTCATGGCCTTCTCCAGGTCAATATACGAGCCGAAGCCGCCGGCCAGGATGACCTGCTCCACCTCGCCGATGGACAGGCCCACTTCGTCTAACAGGGTCTGGCAGCCGCTGTAGATGGCCCCCTTGGCCCGGATCAGGTTGTCGATGTCCACTTCGGTGATCACCACGTCGCGGTCGATCTGGGTTTCCGCCTCCCAGGCCAGGACATATTCCCAGATTCCCTCGACCTCCCGGATCCGGGGGGTGTCGAGATCCCGGTTGAAATGGCCCGCGTTGTCGATGATCCCCAGCTCGAAGAGGGTGGCCACGATGGTGATGAGCCCCGATCCACAGATTCCCCGGGGCCGGACGTTCCCGATGGTCAGGTTCATGGGCTCCAGGGTCACCGGATCCACCAGGAAGTCCTCGATGGCCCCCTTGGCGGCCCGCATCCCGAACTCGATCCCGCCGCCCTCGAAGGCCGGCCCGGCGGAGCAGGCCGCGCAGGCCAGCCACTCCCGGTTCCCGATCACCACCTCGGCGTTGGTGCCGATGTCGAGATAGAGGGTCAGCTCGTCGGTCTGGTACATCCCCGACCCCATGACCCCGGCCACGATGTCCCCGCCCACATAAGATGAGATGGATGGGTAAACGAGGGCGGTGACGTGGTCTTCGAGCTCGATTCCGATCTGAGACGCGGTGATGGGCGGGTAGATGGTGGAAGCCGGCACGTAGGGCGACCGGCGGATGTAGCGGGGATTGATCTTCAGGAAAAGCTGGGTCATGGTGGTGTTGCCGGCCAGGGTCAACGTGGAGATTCCGCCACAATCAACGGTCGCCCGCTTGACGATCTTGTTGATGACCTTGTTGATGGTGTCCACCACCACCCGGTGGAGCGTTTCCAGCCCGCCCGGCTTTTCAGCATGGACGATCCGGGTGATGACGTCTTCGCCGTAGGAGATCTGGCCGTTGAATTCCCCGTGTTCGGCAAGGACTTCGCCGCTGACCAGATCGAGGAGCTGTCCGTAAATGGTGGTGGTACCGATGTCAATGGCCACCGCGTAATTCTGATCGGTGGTGTCGCCCGGCTCCACGTTGATGATATGGGACTTCCGGCCTTCCTGGACCGGCCGGGCTATCGTGGCGGTGATTTCGAAGCCGCCGTCCCGGAGCACGTCGGGCAGCTTCCGGATCACCGGCAGGCGGACCACCAGGCGGTGTTCGTCGTGTTTGGCCTTCAAAAAGCTCACCAGCCGGGTGGCGTCGGCCAGGTTGTCCTGGGCCGTCGGCTCGGGAAGATCCAGGAACTTCTTTTCCACCGGCGGGATAAACAGCCCCCGCTCCTTGAGCTGCTGGAAATCCATCTGCTGAATCCGGGCGGTCTTCCGGGGCGGCACCTGAGTGGACAGTACGCTGATGTCAACATCCGATTCCACCGGAACCCGGACGGTGAGATCGCCTTTCACCTTCGACCGGCAGGCCAGCCGGTAGCCCTTTTCGATGTCCGACTGTTTCAGCTTCTCGCTGGTGCCGCCTTCCACCTCGCCGGATTCGATGATCACCCGGCACTTGCCGCAGACCCCTTCACCCCCGCAGGATGCGTTGATGTGGACTTTGGCCTCGAGGGCCGCCCGGAGCAGCATCTCCCCGTCTTCGACGGTGATTTTGCGGTCGTGAGGCAGAAATTGAACGGTATGGGTGGTCATGATGTCTCCTTT
>CAZWGY010000261.1:0-6601 GCA_964633575.1 uncultured Desulfobacteraceae bacterium | reverse complement strand
GATATGCCTGAAATCATGGCACTATCATTCCCCCCTTCCCTTTAGGGAAGGGGGGTTAGGGGGTTAGGTCTGAACGCCATCACATAAGCCGAACCGAGGAATAAAATATGGCCATGCCCAACACGGACGTTGATCCGCCCGAGAGCGACCTTTCCATGACACTGGATCCGTCCGCGCCATCCCATTACGTCTGCATCGGGGCCTCCGCCGGCGGGCTGTCGCCCATCGAGGATTTTTTCTCCGTCATGCCCCCCGATACCGGAATGGCTTTTATCGTGATCCAGCATCTATCCCCGGATCACAAGAGCCTCATGGCGGAGCTCATTTCCAAGCGGACCCGGATGCCGGTCCATCGGGTCACGGAGGGGATTCGGGCCGAAGCCGACACCATTAACGTGATCCCCCCCAAGAAGAACCTGAAGATCTTTCACGGCAAGCTCCTTTTGGACGACCAGGACCCCGACCGGGGGATCAACCTCCCCATCGACATTTTTCTTAAGTCCCTGGCCGAGGACCAGGGGGAAAAGGCGGTGGCGGTTATTCTTTCGGGGACCGGCTCCGACGGCACCCGAGGTATCCGGACCATCAAGGAATGGGGCGGGATGGTGATGGTCCAGGAGCCCGAGTCGGCCAAGTTCGACGGGATGCCGGTCAACGCCATTGCCACCGGTCTCGCGGACTTCATTCTCCGGCCGGAAGAGATGCCGCGGCAACTGGTGGGATTTGCCAAGCACCTCTACGCGGCCAAAAACGACACCCCGGAGATTCTCCTCACCGAAGAAGACCGGCTCAACCGGATATTTTCCCTGCTCCGGGAGAAGACCGGGGTCGATTTCACTCACTACAAGCCGAGCACCGTGGCCCGGCGGATCGAGCGGCGGATGTCGGTCAACCAGATCCGCGAGCTGGCGGAATACGTCAAATACCTGGAGCGGTACCCGGAGGAACGGCAGATCCTCTACCGGGAGATGCTCATCGGCGTCACCAGCTTTTTCCGAGATCCCAATGCCTTCGAGCTCCTCGGGGAGAACTACCTGCCGGCCATGCTCCGGGAAAAGGACGGGGGCGAGGCCCGGTTCTGGGTGACCGGCTGCTCCAGCGGCGAGGAGCCTTACAGTTTGGCGATCCTCACCCGGAAATGCCTGGAACGGGAAAACCTCGATGTCAACATCAAGATCTTCTCCACCGACGTGGACCGGGATGCCATTAACAACGCGGGGCAGGGGATCTATCCGGAAAGCATTGCCGCCGACGTTTCCGGCGAGGATCTTTCCCGGTATTTCGTCCGGAAGGGGGACCGGTTTCAGATCTCCCGGGAGATCCGTGAGATGGTGGTCTTTGCCCAGCACAACCTGATCAAGGACCCGCCCTTTACCAACATCGAGCTGGTGAGTTGCCGGAACCTTCTCATCTACCTCCAGCCGGTGCTTCAGAACAAGGTTTTGAGCCTCTTTAACTTCTCGCTCAACCCCAAGGGCATTCTCTTTCTGGGGACTTCCGAGTCCACCGGCGAGATGTCCGACTATTTCGAGCCGCTCCACCACAAGTGGAAACTTTACCGCTCCCTGGGCAAGCGCCGTCATCCGTCGGAAGCGGGGTTGGATGTCCTGGTGGGAGCCGAAACCGCCCGCCAACCGGCGATCGGCCGGCGGGATCGCTATCATCCGATGTTCCGGGCTCAGCGGGAGGAGCAGGTCCTGAGCCGGCTGATGGACGGGGTGGTCTCAAACTATATGCCGTTGACGGTGGTGGTCAACGAGCGGATGGAGCTATCCTACATCCTCGGGGAAACCGAAGGGCTGTTCAAGCTCCCGACCGGCCGGATGCACAATGACATCACCAAGATGGCGGTGTCCGACCTGTCGGTGCCGTTGGCCACCGGCCTTCGGAAAACCTTTAAGACCGTCGAAGCCCAGCACTACACCAACGTCCGGGTGGGCGGTGCCGGGGAGGACCGGCTTTTCGATTTATGGTTCCGGCCGCTGCCCCGGCGCCGGGACCAGGATGCTCTGGTGGCGGTGGTCATCGAGCCGACCGAGCCGAGGGCGCCCTCGGCCGAGGTCGCCGAGGGGATTTCGTTCGACATGGGCCGGGAGGCTCAGGAGCGGATTCAGGACCTCGAAAGCGAGCTTCAGTACACCCGGGAGAACCTCCAGGCCACCATCGAGGAGCTGGAGACCTCCAACGAAGAGCTCCAGGCCACCAACGAGGAGCTGATGGCCTCCAACGAGGAGCTCCAGAGCACCAACGAGGAACTCCAGTCGGTCAACGAGGAGCTTTACACGGTCAACTCCGAGTACCAGAGCAAGATCATGGAGCTGACCGAGCTCAACAACGACATGAACAACCTTCTGGCCTCGACCCGGATCGCCACCCTTTTCCTTGATGAAAACCTGGAAATCCGGAAATTCACCCCTGAAGCGGACCATATTTATCAGATTCTGAACAGCGATGTCGGCCGGCCCATCTCTCACCTGAGCCACCGCCTCGAGAACGTCGATCCCCTGAAAGCGGTGGACTCGGTTCAACGGACCGGTGAGCAGGTGGAGTGGGAGGTCCAAAACGCCGATGGCCGCTGGTTTCTCATGCGGGTCCTGCCCTACCAGGTCGGCCCCCGGGATGTCTCCGGCGTTGTCCTCACGTTTATCGACATCGATCCGCTCAAACGGACCCGCTACGCTCTGGAAAAGAGCCGTCGTCAGCTCAAGGAGACGGCCCGGCTGGCCAACGTCGGCAGTTGGGAGTACCGGCCGGAATCGGAGCGGCTGGTCTGGTCCGGGGAAATCTACGGGATGCTCGGCCTGAATTCGAAGACCGGGGTCGATCTTTCCGACTGGACCGCCCGGTTCGTGCCCGAATTCCGGAAGTCCTTCAGCGATGCGATCCGCCAGGCATCCGACCCCGACGTCGGAAAGGGCTTTGACCGGGTGCTTCAGATCGAAACCAACGACGGCCGGCGGCGATGGGTCCGGGTCATCGGCCGGCCGAGAACCGGGCGGGATGGAACCATCCGGATTACCGGCGCCTTCCAGGATGTCACCCAGATCAGAGAGGCCGAGGCGGCTCGGGCGGAAAGCGAGGAGCGGTACCGGCTTCTCTTCGAGCGGATGCTCAACGGGTTCGCTCTCCACGAGATCGAAACGGATGACGCGGGCCGTCCGGTGGATTATGTCTTTCTGGAGGTCAACGCGGCTTTCGAGGCCCTCACGGGCCTCAAGCGGGACGATATTATCGGGCACCGGGTCTCCGATGTGATTCCCGGCATCCGGGAAGGTGATACCGACTGGATCGATCTTTACGGCCGGGTGGCGCTGACCGGCGAGCCGGCCCGGTTCGAGCAGTATTCGGAAAGCTTCGACAAATGGTTTTCGGTGTCGGCCTACTGCCCATCCAAGGGCCGGTTCGTCACGGTCTTCGAGGACATTACCGGGCGGGTCCGGGCCGAGGAAAAGCGGCGGGAAACCCAGGAGATGCTCGAAGGGGTCCTCGAAACCTCACCTTTGAGCATCATGGTCTTTTCAGCCGTCCGGGATCGGTCCGGGGAGATCGTCGATTTCGAGTGGGTGATGGCCAATCCCTCGGCGGCCCGGACGGTGGGCCGGACCCCGGAGGACCTCGTGGGCCGACGGCTCCTTGACGTCACCCCGGGCAACCGGGATACCGGTCTCTTCGATGCCTACGTGAACGTGGTCGAGTCAGCGTCACCCTGGCGGACCGAGCAGTACTACGAGCAGGACGGGATCGTGGCATGGTTCGACATCGCCGCCGTCAAGCTGGGGGACGGGTTTGTGGTGACCTACGACGACGTGACCGACCGGAAGGAGTCGGAGCGCCGGTTAAAGCGAGCCAACCGGCTTTTCCGGACCCTGGGCCGCTGGAACCAGTCCCTGGTCCGGTCCCGGGACCCGATCCGCCTGGTGACGGAGCAATGCCGGAGCGTGGTCGAGGTGGGGGGATACGGTATGTGCTGGATCGGGATGGCCGAAACCGATGGCGAGGATCGCCCCATCCGGCCTCTGGCCTGGTGGGGGGTCGATGACGACTACCTCGCCGGAGTCCGGATTACCTGGGATGATACCGAGACCGGGCGCGGGCCGGCCGGGATGGCGGTCCGCACCGCTGAGCCGGCCGTGATCCGCCACCTCGACCGGAAAACCGCTTTCGCGCCCTGGCGGGAGCGGGCCACCGCCCATGGTTTTGCCGCCGCCATCGGGCTCCCCTTACGGTCCGGGGACGGGGCCTTCGGCGTCATGGGGATCTATTCGGCCGATGGTAACGCCTTTGACGAGGCGGAAGTGGAGATGCTTCAGAACCTCGCGGACAGCCTGGCTTTCGGGTTGGCCTGCCTCTCCCATCACCACGGAGTAGATGAAGCGGTCGGTCCCGATTCGGTCTGCCAGGCCCTTGGTCAAGCAATTGCCGAAAGAAAACCATGAGCACCAATAACGACGATTGGATGACATGACCGATACACGATATCAGGACGCGGACCCCTTTGCCGATCTCCGGGCGGAGGCCGAAGGGCGGGTGGATTCCCTGCCGGATGACATCGGGAGCTACTCGACTGACGATATCCGGGCGCTGATTCACGACCTCAAGGTTCATCAGGCCGAGCTGGAGATTCAAAACGACTCTCTCCGGGAGGCCCAGCGGGAGCTGGAGCGGTCCCGGGACCGGTATTCCCGGCTCTACAACCAGGCCCCGGTGGGGTACATGACCGTGGACGCCTCGGGTATCCTCATCCAGGCCAACGCGACCTTGCACAACTTGCTCGGCGTCGAGCTGAGGGCGCTCATTCACAAGCCCTTTTCCCGGTTCATCCTTGACGCGGACCGCTCGCTCTTCCTCGGGCGCTTCAGGGCATTTTACAAAAACCCCGACCGGAAGCACCTCGAGATCCGCCTGAACACGGCTGACGGCATCCGCCACGTCCGGCTGGAGGGGCGGCGGGTGGCGGGGCTAGACCCGGCACCCGACCCGGACGCGCCGCCGGACCACCTTCTGGTCTCGATCAGCGACGTGACCGAGGAGAAGCGGGCTGATCTGGCCCGCCGAAAGGCCCTCTCGGACCTCCAGGGGATCTTTAACGCCGGCGTGCCCCTCTGCCGACTCGACCGGGAGTTTACCGTGGTCGAAGTAAATGACGGCTTCTATGCTCCTTTGGGGATCGACCGGGCCGGGGCGGTCCGGCGGAAGTGTTATGATATCTGGGGCGGGCCCCACTGCCATACCGCCGAATGCCCTCTCCGCCGGATCATCAACGGGGCCGAGCAGGTCGAGTATGAAAAGACCCTCGAATCGGTGGACGGGGGCGGGATTCGGACCTTCCTGATGAAGGCCCGTCCATTCCGGGACGTTGACGGAAACATCGACGGGATGGTGGAAAGCTACATCGAGGTGACCGAGCGGAACCGGGCCGAGGCCCGGCTCCGGGAGCAGGAGGTCCGGCTCCGCCACTCCCAGAAGCTCGAAGCCGTGGGGACCCTGGCCGGCGGGATCGCCCACGATTTCAACAACATCTTGTTTCCCATCATCGGGTACACCGAAATGGCGCAAGACGAGGTGGACCCCGAGAACCCGGCTTACCGCTACCTGGGCGAGATCTTCAAGGCGGCTCTGAGAGCCCGGAAGCTGGTCCGGCAAATCCTCACTTTCAGCCGTCGCGACGAGCACGAGGTCAAGCCGGTCCGGATTCAGTCCATCGTCAAAGAGACGGTCAAGCTGCTCCGCTCTTCCCTGCCGGTCACCGTGACTCTGGCCCCTTACCTCGACGAGGACTGCGAGCCGGTGATGGCCGACCCCACGCGGATGCATCAGGTTCTGATGAATCTCTGCACCAACGCCTATCACGCGGTCCGGGAGACCGGCGGGAGAATGGAGATCGACCTGAACCGGTTCGAGGTGACGGCGGACGATCCGTCGGCGCCGGCGGATCTGGCCCCCGGCCGGTACGTCCGCCTCACCGTCCGGGACGATGGCGTGGGGATTCCGGACGAGGTCCGGGACCAGATCTTCGACCCCTACTTTACCACCCGGGAGACCGGCGAAGGGTCCGGGCTCGGCCTGTCAGTGGTCCTGGGGATCGTCGAGGAGTACGGCGGCCGGATCACCGTGGACAGCACGCCGGGAAACGGAACCGCTTTTGACATCTATTTCCCGGCGTCGGTCTCGCGCGGCGAAGCCGGGGAAAGCGGAGCGGAAAGGAAACCGTCGGCGCCCGGGGGAACGGAGCGGGTCCTGCTGGTCGAAGATGAGGCCCAGGTCCTGGATATGCTCCGCAACTTCCTGGAGAACCTGGGTTACACGGTCTTTGCCCGATCTGACGGTGAGGACGCCCTGGCAACCTTCAAGGCCCGCCGGGAGGAAGTGGACCTGGTGATCACCGACATGACCATGCCGAAGCTGTCGGGGATCGACTTCGCTCAGGCAATCCTGGCCATCGATCCGAAGATGCCGATCATCCTCTGCACCGGCTTCAGCGCGTCCATCTCCGAGGAGGTGGCTCTGAGGATGGGCATCCGGGCCTTTGTCATGAAGCCGGTGGTCCTCCGGGAGCTGGCCGAGACGATCCGCCGGGTTTTGGATGGTGCTGAGTGCTGAG
>CAZWGY010000260.1:2716-6641 GCA_964633575.1 uncultured Desulfobacteraceae bacterium | reverse complement strand
TATTATACCCGATTGCGGACGGTTCCGCCAGACCCTTTCACGAGGCACCTGGATGACCTTACCCTGTACCGCCGTCATTCTGGCCGGCGGGTTGAACACCCGTTTCGGCGGCACCAACAAAGCGTTTCTCACGGTGGGCGGCCGCCGGATTCTGGACCGTCTGATGGACCTCTGTGCCGGGCGGTTCGAGGCCGTCGTCATCGTCACCAACGACCCGGTGGCCTATCTTGAATGGGATTGCACCCTGACGGCTGATCTCTTTTCGATACGCAGCTCCATGACGGGAATTCACGCGGGGCTTTTCTGCGCCCCCACCGACCACGCCTTTGTCATGGCGTGTGACACCCCGTTTCTTACGGGGGCGGTGGTGGAAACCATTCTCGACCGGCTGACTCCGGAAACCGACGTGGTGGTGCCTCAAACGGCGGCGGGGTTTGAACCGCTCTGCGCGGTTTACTCCCGGCGGTGTCTTGGCCCCCTGTCCCGGAACATCGTCGCCGGACGCTTTCAAATCCGGGGGATTTTCCGGAAGGTCCGGCTCCGGACGGTTTCCGAACAGCGGCTGCGGGAGGTCGATCCGGACCTGACCTCCTTTTTCAACATCAACACCCCCGAGGACCTGGCCCGTGCCGAGGCCGTCCTCGATGCGAACGCCACGGCGGAGGAAATTTCATGAAGATCACGGACCTGATGACGGCTATCCGCCGCCACCCGGATTTCGGCCGGGTGGGGATGGTGTTATACCACAACGGCGTCGTCCGGGAAACCTCACGGGACGGCCGGTCGGTGACCGGATTACGGGTGGCGGTGGACCACGACCGGCTCGCCAAGGTTATCGCCGATCAGAAGGCCCGGCCCGGGATCATCGAGATTCTGGTGGAGATCGCCGAAGGGCGGGACCTGGCCGTCGGCGACGACGTCATGATCCTCGCGGTGGCCGGCGACATCCGGGACAACGTGATCCCGGTTCTCCAGGAGACCCTGGACGCCATCAAGACGACGGTGACGGCCAAAACCGAATACTTCACCGAATAAGGAGGCCGGAGCGGCCATGACCGATTTCACCCATATCGACGCCGAAGGCCGGGTCCGGATGGTCGATGTTTCTCAGAAACCGTCCTCGCTCCGGGTGGCGGTGGCCGGCGGGCGGATTTCCATGAACGCCGAGACCTTCGAGCGGATTCAGACTCACGCGGTCGTGAAGGGCAACGTCCTGGAGACGGCCCGGATCGCCGGGATCATGGCGGCCAAGCGGACCGCCGAATTGATCCCGATGTGCCATCCCCTGGCCATCACTCACGCTCAGGTGGACTTCGAGCCGGATGCGGCCGGCCATGCCGTCGATATCCGGGCCACCGTCCGGATGACGGGCCGGACCGGGGTGGAGATGGAGGCTCTGACCGCCGTGTCGGTGGCCGCCCTGACCATCTACGACATGTGCAAGTCCTATGACCGGGGGATGACCATATCGGGGATCGAGCTGCTGGAAAAATCGGGCGGCAAGAGCGGTCGCTATGTCCGGCATGAAACCGCCGGGGAGGCGGACCGATGAAGCAATCGGCCGCGGTCCTGATCATCTCCGTCGCGCTTCTTCTGAGCGGCTGTGCCGGCCCATCGGGGGGCGGCCCGGCCCTGACTCCGGTGGACCCCGGCGACCAGCCCCGGTTCGGCGATGATCTCCCCCTGGCCGGCCTCCGGGATGCGGTCCAATTGAGCCTCGACTACCTGGACCGGGTTCCGGCGGAGCGGCGCTTTTCGTTCGGGGATGATGTCTATCCGGCGGCTCACCTGGCCCGGTCCCTGACCCGGTTTCTTGGGTTTCTCGCCACCGATCCCGATCCCAAGGCCCTTTCGGGGTTCATCCGCAAGCATTACCGGGTCTATCGGTCGTCGGGACACCCGGAGACCGGGAAGGTCCTGTTCACCGGCTATTACGAGCCGCTGTTGACCGGGAGCCTGACCCCGACGCCGGTCTTTCGCCATCCGGTTTACGGGCGGCCCGAGGACCTGGCGGTGGTGGATCTCTCCCGGTTTTCCGAAAAGTATGCCGGGGAGAAGATCACCGGCCGGGTATCGGGAAAGACCTTTGTCCCCTATTTCGACCGGGAGGCCATCCAGGAAACCGGGGCACTTCGGGGCCGGGCCGAACCCCTTGCCTGGGTGGACGACCGGATCGATCTCTTTTTCCTTCAGATCCAGGGATCGGGCAAGATCGCCCTGCCGGATGGGGAGATCTTAAACGTCGGGTACACCGCTCAGAACGGCCGCCCTTACCGGAGCATCGGCCGGCTGCTCATCGACGAGGGGAAGATCCCCAGGTCGGAGATGTCGATGCAGCGTCTGAAACAATATCTCCGGGCTCACCCCGAAGAGGTGGACCGGATTCTCTATCACAACCCGAGCTACGTCTTTTTCCGGATCAAGCCGGACGGTCCCCGGGGCGCTTTGAACGTGACCTTGACCCCGGGCCGGTCCCTGGCGGTGGACCGGGATGTCTTTCCGATGCCGGCTCTGGCCTTTGTTCAGGCCGAAAAGCCGGTTGTCGATAACGCCGGCAATATTCGGGAGTGGATCGACTTCAGCCGGTTCGTGCTCACTCAGGACACCGGCGGAGCCATCAACGGGCCGGGCCGGGCCGATCTCTTCTGGGGCCACGGCCCTTATGCCGAGCTGGCCGCCGGCCACATGAATCACCGGGGCGAGCTGTTTTTTCTGGTGCTAAAGCCCCAATCCTAATGGATGCGGGATCGGGGAAGGCGGGCAACAGCGGCCGCGCCGCTCCCCGCCGCCATCCACCCTTACAGGAGTTCAAGATATGTTTGGCATGGGCATGCCCGAAGTGCTTTTGATCCTGGCCGTGGCGCTGATCGTCATCGGCCCTAAAAAGCTCCCCGATCTGGCCAAATCCCTGGGCCGGGCCATGGGCGAGTTCAAGCGGGCCACCAACGACTTCAAGGAGACCATGCAGGTCGATAACGAGCTGTCCCAGGTGAAAAAGGCCTTCGACGACATGAACGTCGACCGGGTCAGCCAAAAGGTTGACCGGGCCACGGGGCCGACCGATGCCGAGGTCAAGTCCGATACCCTGGCCCGGAAGCCGACGGCCGGAAAGGACGCGCTGGATTCGCCGGAGCCGGGCGAGCCGCCGGAGTCGGCGACCGACCCGGAGCGGAACAAAGGGGCCGTCCATGCTGAATGAAGACGACAAGCTCCCCTTTACCGCTCACCTCGAGGAGCTCCGGACCCGCCTGATCAACGTCTTTATCGCCGTGGCGGTCGGCTTTGTCATCTGCTACTTCTTCAAGGAACGGCTCTTCGAGGTCCTCACCGCGCCGCTGATCCGGGTGATGGGAGAAGACGACACCCTGATCTTCACCGGTCTTCCCGAGGCATTTTTCACTTATCTGAAAGTGGCCTTTCTGGCGGGGATCGGGCTGGCGGCCCCGGTGATCTTCTATCAGTTCTGGATGTTCGTGGCGCCCGGGCTTTACCATTCCGAGCGCCGGATGTTTTTGCCCATCGTTTTTCTCTCCTCGGTCTTTTTCGTGGGCGGCGCCCTGTTCGGCTATTTCATCGTCTTTCCCTACGGGTTCAAGTTCTTTCTCGGGTTTGCCGGGGATCATCTCCGGGCCCTGCCGTCCATGAAGGAATACCTGGGCTTTGCCACCAAGCTCCTGCTGGCCTTCGGGATTGTCTTCGAGCTCCCCCTGGTGATCACCTTCATGGCCCGGCTCGGGATCGTCTCCGTCCCCTTTCTCAAGAAAAACCGGAAATACGCCCTGCTGCTCTTCTTCGTGGGCTCGGCCATCCTCACCCCGCCCGACGTGGTCACTCAGGTGATGATGGCCATGCCCCTGATGCTCCTCTACGAAATCAGCATCATCGGGGCCCGGATCTTCGGAAAGCCTCCGGCCGACGATGACGA
>CAZWGY010000260.1:0-2616 GCA_964633575.1 uncultured Desulfobacteraceae bacterium | reverse complement strand
GGAAGAGGGCGATGAGGCCGAAGCGCCGGCGGGGGATGACCATG
The DNA here is from genome assembly GCA_964633575.1 of uncultured Desulfobacteraceae bacterium. Taxonomy (GTDB): domain Bacteria; phylum Desulfobacterota; class Desulfobacteria; order Desulfobacterales; family JAABSP01; genus CAYNGG01. The sequence continues at coordinate 2,572 of CAZWGY010000260.1, read as the reverse complement.
CCGGATAACTCGCCGCCGACCATGGCCTACATCCTGGAGCGTGAGGAGACGGTGGGAGCCACCGGGTATTTCGCCACGGTCCCCGAATCCCCGGCTCCCTTCAGCGTCTGGATCGATTATCTCCGGTCCCATCCTTTGGACCAGTTCCTTCGGAAACACCTGGTCCGGGTTCTCCAGGTGCTCCCCGCCGACCGGGTCGCGGCCTGGATCGAGGAGACCGGTTCGGATGATCCGGTTTTCAGATCGCTCCTCTGCGAATCCGCCGCCATCGGAGGCCGGTTTGCTCATCTTCTGGACCGGTTTTCGGATGCCGAGCGGCGGGAGCTCTCCCGCCACACCCCCCTGATTCCGCTCCGGTCCATCATCGACCCGGCCAGCTCGGCCCACGGCCGGTGGGTGGAGGTCTTCCGGAAAAACATCGAATCCCATCAGCCTTTGCCCGCTCCCGACGAGGTGGATGCGCCTCCGGACCTCTTTCCGGAAGAAATGCTTTCACCCTATCACCGGCCGCCGCCGCCGGTGGACCGCCTTCGGGAATCCGTGCCCGAAGCTCATCCCGGGCCGGCCGACCCGCCGCCGTCCCTGGCGGAGATCGGCGAATCGGCGGTCGATCGGTTGACCGCCGTCGGGGCCCTTGCCGGGCCGGAGATGCGCCACACCGCCGCCCTGAGCCCCTGGGGGCTGCTCCGGGAATGGCGGGTGTCGATCTCGGTTGACGTCGGGCGGCATCGCTATACCCTGAGCGGCCCTCAGACCGCTTACGGCCGGGGCCTTTCCCTGGATGCGGCCCGGACGGCCTGCGCCATGGAAATCGTCGAACGGTTCAGCGCCTTTGCCTCCATCGGGCCAGGGGGATTGGAAGGCTTTCTGAAGGACCATCCCCTCCGGTACGGGACCGTTGAATCGTTGCGGCGTGAGGGGCTTACGGCCATTGACCCGGACGAGCTGGGATCGGAGGTAAGCTGCCGCCATGAGCCGCTCTACTGGGTGGCGGGGGAGACCCCGGACGGGGGCGCCGCCTGGGTCCCGGTTCAGTCCGTCATCGTCTTTCCCAACTTAGACGAGGTGAGCCTTCTGTCAGCGGCCCATTCCACCGGCCTGGCGTCGGGGACTACCCCGGACGGGGCCAAACGGAGCGCTCTGCTCGAAACCATCGAACGGGACGCCGAGGCCACCGTCCCCTTTGACCCGGCCGACTGTTTCGCCCTGACCGCGGACGGGGGCGAGGGGGCCGACCTGCTGGGCGACCTCCACGACCGGGGGATCGATGTCCGGTTCCGGGACCTTTCGAGGACGTTCGGGATTCCCTGCTATCAGGCTTTCGTGATCTCCCCGGACGGCGAGATCATCCGGGGAGCCGGCGCCGATCTCGACGGCCGGCGGGCCGTCCTGTCGGCGCTGACCGAAACCCCGTATCCCTATCCGTCGGGACCGCCCTCGAGGCCGGCTCCGGGGGGGCTGCCGGTCCGGTCCCCGTCGGACCTGCCTGATCTGTCCACGGGGACCCCGGCCGGTGACGTGGCGCTCATCGAGGCGATCCTGGCCGACGGTGGACGGACGCCGGTTTACGTCGATCTCACCCGGTCCGACCTGGGGTTTCCGGTCGTCCGGGCGGTGGTCCCCGGTCTGGCCCCGATGGCCGACTTCGGCCGGTTTTCCCGGATTCCCCCCGGCCTCTTCGCCCGGTATCTCGACGCCGTCGGCCGATGACGGCCGTCGATTGCCCCCCGTTGCCGAACTGGAGTCCTGGCGCGGCCGGGGATACCCCATTGACAGAATGGGTGTAACTTGATAAATATCCCTTATTTTGTGGATCGACGGGTTTAACTTAAAACGGAAAGGGGGTGAGATTGCAAATGAAGAAATCCTTACTGGTCGCAACCATCGTGGGCTTGGCTTTTGTCTTCGCCGCCGCCGGTCTCTATGCCGGCACGACCGTTGGCGACGTGATCAAGATGCAGAACAAGGCATACGAGTCACACGAGAAGGGCATTGTGGAGTTCACCCACAAGAAGCACGCCGAGGATTACGCCAAGGCCAATCCGGAGCTTTACAAGGACGGATGTGGCGCCTGTCATCACGATGACAAAGGTCAGCCGTTGACGGGTCTGAAGGACGGCGATAACGTCCAGAGCTGCATCGACTGCCACAACAAGCCTGGTGAGAAGCCCAAGGGCAAGGATGCTCCGAAGCTGTCCAAGGAAGAGGAGCTTCAGTACCACGCCGAGGCCATCCATGACAATTGTCGGGGATGCCATCGCGAGTACAACCGGAAGAACAACACCCGGGCAGCTCCAACAAGCTGTTCCAAGTGCCATCCGAGAGAAAAGAAGTAGCCCTTCGGACGGACTGACCGGTTTCATTAAAAAGGGAGACTCCTTCGGGAATCTCCCTTTTTTGGGTTTTCAGTACGACGTCAGTCGCCTATCGTCCCCCATCACCCCCTCCCATGCACATCCGCCATCTCCGCTAAAAATTCCGCCACCCCTTCCGTCAATTGATCTTCCCGGACCCGCCAGACCCAGTTGCCCTCGGTGATTGCCGGGCGGTTCATCCGGGCGTCGGCGCCTAA
>CAZWGY010000259.1:0-6642 GCA_964633575.1 uncultured Desulfobacteraceae bacterium | reverse complement strand
GACGGCCCGGATATGAAGATGTGTATAACGAAGAGGGTTGAAACCCCAGGCGATATGCCGTTGCCGCTCTGCGCTATTCATTGGCCGAGACGATGACCGATGCCCTTAAAAGCTTTTTCAGGGGGCCGTGGGGATAGCCATAAATCCCGCGGCTACTTCTCTCCCACACCAGGGGTTGTGGGGAACTGGTGACCGATGCGGTTGGGGCGCCCGTCCGGGGATCGCCCCCCCGATGATGGTTCGGGTGGGATATACCCTGTCGGCCGGAACGGAGGCGAGACGGGGAGGCAACCAAAGAACCCGATCCGCCGGGTTCCACCTGCCTGCCCGTGCGTTCGCACGCGGACGGGTTTTCAGTTGTCAGGCTTGTCAATTCCGGCTACCATGACCTTTTAGGGGGAATTTTCCCGCTGATGCGTTCGCCCGCGAACGGGTGGTTGGCCGTGATCATCATAATAACACACTGTTTCAAGTCCGCCTTCAAACTTACCCCCCTGCCTGCCCGGGTGCTTGCGCGGGCGGGATGATGTCAAATTCCATCCGGGGTGCCCGCGGGGCAAGGGCGGACCCCAGGTCCGCTTCGACGGTTTCGGGGAGCGTTCGACGGTCGCGGCGGGGGTTGCCGGGGTGCCATGAGCTTGACGTTTGGGTCCATTCGGGTTCCATTCGGGGCATTGAGCTTATCGAGACCGACCCATAAACTAAGGTAAGGAGGGATGGACCATGAAGCTATCGGACGTATCCATCGGGGTCAAGCTCATCAGCGGATTTGTGCTGGTCGTGCTCATCTTCGGCGGGGTCGCGGCCTATCAGATCGCGGGCATGGGAACCCTTGCCCGGCTCCAGGACGCCGGCGCCGGGCGGGCCGAGGATTCCCTGGCCATCGCGGAGATTATCGAACGGGTGGACCGGATCTATCCGGTGGTGGCCGACGCGGTGATCAACCGGGATCTGGTGAAGACCCGGGAGGCATTTGACCGGATTCGCCAGGTGGAGGCAGATGATGTCGCGGCCTTAAAGGCCATGATGGACACCGAGGCCGAGGTGGCCTGGGCGGAAAGCTTCGAGGAGAGCTACATCCGGTATCTCGACCTGTTTTCGGATCAGATGCTCCCGATCCTTGAAAAGGGGGAGTCATCCGAGCGGCGTTTCCGGGACGCTTTGGCCGTGACGCGGATTCAGGGGCGGGTCAACGAGATTTACGCCATTGTCGCCGACGCGGTAATCGACCGGGACCTGACGGAGAGTCGGAATGCTTTGAGGCGAATTCGGGCCGCGGCGGACGCGGACATCGACACGCTCCATAAGCTGGTGGACACTGATGAGGAGCGAGACTGGCTGAAGACCTTCGCGGAAAGCTACCGGCGTTATCTGGACCTGATCGAAGACGAGCTGCTCCCGCTTCTGGATGCCGAGGGGTATCTGGCCTGGGAACGGATTCGGGCGGCGGACGAACGGATTGACACGGTCCGTGAGGCCGCCCTCGCCGACCTGGACCGGATCGTGGCTTCCCTTGAGGCCGAAAGCGAAGCCGCCGCCGCCGATGCCCGAAAGATCCGGGAGATCGACGAGGCCATCGATACGGCGCGGACCACAACCATCACTCCGCTCAAGCAGATCAGCAAGTCTTTGGCCGAGGAGACTCTGGCGGCCGATAAGCGGTTCGACGCGGTGCGGGCTCAAACCATCAACCGGTCCTTGTTGTTGAGTATTTTGGGAGCCGTCGTGGCCCTGGTCCTGGCATTCTACCTCAAGGGCCGGATCACCCGTCCCCTGTCTCGGATCGTGGCGGTGGCCGGGGCTGTCTCCAAGGGGGATCTGAGCGGGGAGATCGACATCCACCAGGGCGATGAGATCGGCCGGCTGGCCGATGCCTTCCGGGCCATGAAGGGGAGCATCGACGCGGTGATGGCGGAGCTCGACGGGCTGATCCGGGCCATCGGCGAGGGGGAGCTCGACCGGCGCTGCGATGCCGGGGAATTCTCCGGGGACTGGCGGAATCTCCTGGCCGGGGTCAACCGGGTCATCGAGGCTTTTGTGGTTCCGTTTCAGGCGGCGGCCGACCGGATCGAGGCGATTTCCGGCGGGGCGATCCCCAGCCGGATCACCGATGCTTATGCCGGGGACTTCAACGAGCTGAAAAACCACATCAACGGCCTCATTGCCGCCATGGAGGGGGTGACCGCCACGGCCGAGGCGGTGGCGGCGGGGAACCTGAATGTCGAGGTGACTCCCCGGTCCGAGGGGGACCGGCTGATGCGGGCGATGGCGGCCATGGTCCGGCGGCTGGACGAGGTCATTGCCCGGGAGCTCGACGGCCTTATCCGGGCGGTGGAGGACGGGAAGCTCGACATCCGGGGAAACGCCGAGGGCTACGAGGGCGCCTGGCGTCGGCTCATCGAGGGGGTCAACCGGCTCATCGACGCCTTTGTCAAGCCGATCCGGGTCACCGCCGACTATCTGGACGCCGTGGCTCGGGGCAAGATCCCCGAGCGGATCACCGAGACCTACCGGGGGGACTTCAATCAGATTCGGGATAACCTGAACGGGCTTATCGACGCCACCGAAGGGGTCACCGAGGTGGCCCGCCGGATGGCGACCGGGGATCTGACGGTGACGGTCCGGGAGCGTTCATCCGAGGACGAGCTGATGCGGTCCCTGAACGAGATGCTGGTCCGGCTCAACGAAGTGGTGGTCAACGTCAAGGGGGCCGCCGACAACGTCTCCTCGGGCAGCCAGGAGATGAGCGCCACCGCCGAGGAGCTTTCTCAGGGATCGGGCCAGCAGGCCGCCTCCGCTGAAGAGGCATCGGCATCCATGGAGCAGATGGCCGCCAACATCCGGCAGAACGCCGACAATGCCGCCGAGACGGAGCGGATCGCCCTCCAGTCGGCCAGGGACGCCCAGGAGGGGGGCGAATCAGTGACCCAGACGGTGGCCGCCATGAAGGAGATCGCCGAAAAGATCGGGATCATCGAGGAGATCGCCCGGCAGACGGATCTCCTGGCCTTGAACGCGGCCATCGAGGCGGCCCGGGCCGGGGAACACGGCCGGGGGTTCGCGGTGGTGGCTTCGGAGGTCCGGAAGCTGGCCGAGCGGAGCCGTCAGGCGGCCAACGGAATCAGCAAGCTCTCGGGCAACTCCGTCCGGATCGCCGAAACGGCCGGGACCATGCTGTCGCAACTGGTTCCCAGCATCCAGAAGACGTCGGATCTGGTCCAGGAGATCAGCGCCGCCAGCAACGAACAGAACGCCGGGGCCGGACAGATCAACAAGGCGATCCAGCAGCTCGACCAGGTCATTCAGCAGAACGCATCCTCCAGCGAGCAGATGGCTTCCACGGCGGAGGAGCTGGCCGGCCAGGCCGAAGCGCTCCAGTCCGCCATGGGCTTTTTTCAGGTGGCGGCGGGGACCGGGCCGGCGTCACCAACCCGCCGGAATTCCCGGCCGGCCCGTCAGCCGAAGGCGGGACGCCTCAAGCCGGGGAAGGATGATTCAACATCGCATCCATCCACCCCGTCGGGCGGAGTGGCGCTGAACCTTCACGCGGGGGAGGACGCGCCGTCCGACGGCCGGGACGACGAGTTTGAACGGTATTAACTTGCCAGACAAGGAGCAAGCCGATATGAATGAGACCGGAATCACCGAGACCCGTCAGTATTTGACTTTCAAGCTCGGGGAGGACACCTTCGCCTTAGACGTCGCTCAGGTCCGGGAGGTCCTCGACCTGAGCCCCATTACCCGGGTCCCCCGGGCCCCCGAGTTCATGCGGGGGGTGATCAATGTTCGCGGCGGCGTGGTCCCGGTGGTGGACATGCGGCTGAAGTTCGGCCTGAGCCGGACCGAGAACACGGTGGACACCCGGATCGTGGTGATGGAGCTCAACCTCGACGGGGAGAACACCATCCTGGGGGCCCTGGCCGATTCGGTGGAGGAGGTGATCGAGCTCGAACCGGAGCGGATCGAAAAGCCTCCCCGGATCGGGATGCGGTGGCGGACCGAGTTTATCCGGGGGATCGGAAAGCACGATGAAAACTTTGTGATTCTCCTCGACATCGACCGGATTTTTTCCACCGAAGAGCTGGCCCTTGCCGATACTTCGGGAGCCGAGATCGACCTTGACGCGCCGGATGATCCGGAGGCGGCCGAGGCCGTGGAGGCGGAGGCCCATTCGTAAAGACGATGGGAGAGGTCTCCTATCGCCCGCCGGTCCATCTCCGGCCCATGTCGGGACGGACTTTTTCCCGGTTCAGTCACTTCATCCGCTCGGAGCTGGGGATTAACATTACCGAGGCCAAGAAGACCATGCTCCAGGCCCGGCTTCAGAAACGGATGCGTCAGCTTGGAATGGGCTCATTCGACGACTACTACGACTTCGTGTTCAGTCCGGATGGAACCGCCGAGCGGCTCCACATGATCGATGTCATCACCACCAACAAGACCGATTTTTTCCGGGAGCCGCGACATTTCGAATTCCTGACGCAGACGGCGATGCCGGCGCTCATCCGTCACGGGGTGGGGATCAACCGCCGGGCGTTGATCTGGAGCGCGGGGTGTGCCACCGGCGAGGAGCCTTACACTCTGGCGATGGTCCTGTCGGAGTTTGCGGCCGGGCATCCCGGCTTCGACTTTTCGATCATCGGCACGGACATCTCGACCCAGGTGCTTCAGAAGGCGGCCGTCGGGATCTATGCTCATGACAAGGTCGCTCCCGTCCCCATGCCCCTGCGGAAAAAATACTTGCTCCGGAGCAAGGACCCCGGTCGGAACCAGGTCCGGATCATCCCGGCGCTCCGGGCGAAGGTTGCTTTCCGCCGGCTCAACTTCATGGACCCTGACTTCGGGCTTCGGGAATCAGCCGACATCGTCTTCTGCCGGAACGTGATCATTTATTTCGACCGGCCGACCCAGGAACTGGTCTTAAGCCGGATTTGTCGGCATCTGCGGTCCGGCGGCTACCTGTTCATGGGCCACTCCGAGACCCTGAACGGCTTGAACGTGAACCTGGTCCCGGCCACATCCACGGTTTACCGGAAACCGTGAACGGCCTGCCGGGAGCCGCGGGCGCGCCGGCCGATCTGGCCTCGGTTTACCTCAAGCCGGGGGAGATGACGGTTCGGGAAGTCCCCACCCGGGTGACCACGGTCCTCGGCTCCTGCGTGGCGGTGACCATGTATGTGAGCCGTTTACGGGTGGGGGCCTTATGCCATGCCCTGTTGCCTCGCTGCCGGGAGCGGGCGGAGTGCCAAACCGGTTGCGCCGAGCCGTTCAAGTATGTAAACTGCGTGGTGCCGGAAATGATCGAGGCGATCAAACGTCGGGGGGTGCGGCTCCGTGAGATCGAATTGAAGCTCTTTGGCGGCGCGGATATGTTCGCTCCCCGGCCGGGAACCCGGCGGTGCGTCTCGGTGGGGGGCGAAAATGTCAAAGAAGCCATCCGGGCGGTTGAAGCCTTTGGCCTCCGTTTCAAGGTCAGTGACGTGGGGGGAACCCGGGGCCGGAAGATATTTTTCTTTACCCACACCGGCGAGGTGTGGCTCAAGCGGCTGAGGTAACGTCGTGGCGGGGACACGGAAGATCCGGGTGCTGATTGTCGATGATTCGGCGGTGGTTCGCCGGACGCTGGCGGATATCATCGAGTCGGACCCCGCCCTGTCGGTGATGGCGACGGCATCCGACCCGTATATCGCGGCCAACAAAATCCGCAGTGAGGTCCCGGACGTGATCACCCTGGACGTCGAAATGCCCCGGATGGACGGGATCACCTTTCTCCACAAGATCATGACCCAGCACCCGATCCCGGTGGTGATCTGCTCGGGACTCACCCGGAAGGGCTCCGAGACGGCCCTGAAAGCCCTCGAGTACGGAGCCGTCGAGATCATCGAAAAGCCCCGGCTGGGGACCAAACGGTTTCTGGAGGAATCCCGGGTCCGGATCTGTGACACCGTCAAGGCCGCGGCGCTGGCCCGGCAAAAAAAGATCCCCGGCGTCATCCGTCAGGTGGAGCCGAAGCTGACCGCCGACGTGGTGATCCCGGGATCGCCTCCATCCCGGGCCATGGTTCGGACCACCGAAAAGATCGTCGCCGTGGGAGCCTCCACCGGCGGGACCGAGGCCCTCCGGGTCTTTCTGGAGGCCCTGCCCCTGGACGCGCCGGGGATGGTCATCGTCCAGCACATGCCGGAACAGTTCACCGCCGCCTTTGCCCGGCGCCTGGACGGACTCTGCCGGGTCTCGGTGAAGGAGGCCGAAAACAACGACACCGTGCTCCGGGGCCGGGTCCTCATCGCGCCGGGAAACCGCCACACCCTGCTCAAGCGGAGCGGGGCCCGCTACTATGCGGAGGTCCGCGACGGCCCCCTGGTTTGCCGGCACCGACCGTCGGTGGATGTCCTCTTTCGGTCGGCCGCCCGGTACGCCGGGGCCAATGCCGTGGGGGTGATCATGACCGGGATGGGCGACGACGGGGCCCGGGGCATGCTGGAAATGAAGGGGGCCGGGGCCGCCACCGTGGCCCAGGACGAGGCCACGTCGGTGGTTTTCGGGATGCCCCAGGAAGCCATTAAGCGGGGAGCGGTGGATAAGATTCTCCCCCTGGATGCCATCGCCCCGGCAGTCCTTCGCCTGAGCGCCTGAAAGGGT
>CAZWGY010000258.1:4885-6655 GCA_964633575.1 uncultured Desulfobacteraceae bacterium | reverse complement strand
CTTTGTTGGAAACCTCGGAGGTCTTTTTCGCCGTGCCGGCCCCGCGCGTGGGGATAAATCCCCACGCTATTTCTTCAATGTCCTTACAGGACAAAGTGTGGCCTGGCGTTCTTTTGGAGCCGAAATCAGGTACAAAGATGTGTATAACGATGAGGGGGGATGCCCCGGTCTGGTAATCGGAAACCGGATATGTTAAAGCGTTGAAAGAGATTGGCATCCCGGCAAGGAGGAACCTCGTATGGCACTTGGAAAGATACTTCAGGACCGACTGGAAGCACTCTACAGCGGATCATCCGGTGAGACCATCTCCACCGCCTGGGCGATCATTGAGCCGGATGCTCATGCCATCGCGGCCCGGTTCTACGAGCGGATCAGCCAAATCCCCGAGCTCCATCCGGTCCTGGAAAACGCTGTTGTGAAAAAGAACTTGCCCGAGGCCCTGGCGGACTGGCTCCGGGGCGTCTTCTTGCCCCACCCCACGGAAACGGCCATCAAGGCCCTGATCGACCGGCAGCGGGAGGTGGGCAGCGTCCACGCGGACATCAACGTCAATCTCAGCTACTTCAGCCACGCCCTGGGGATCCTCAAACGGGAGATATACGAGCGGATTCGGGAGCGGTCGGCCGACCGGGAGGCGGCAATGACTACGTTGTTGACGGTGGCCGACCTCTTCGACATTCTCCTGTCCTTCATCTCCGAAAGCTATTTCAAAAACGAGCTGATCCACGAGAACAACGAGCTGTCCCTCAAAGTCAAGGGATTTACCCAGAACACGGCCATTGAATGCGAACGGCTCCGGTCCATGCTCCTCGACTGGCTCCGGAACACCCTGACCTTCCTCTATCAGACCCCGGATATCGACTCGGATTCCCTCCCCAAGCTTCGGTTTTCGACCTTCGGCCTCTGGGTCATCTACAAATCGGAATACATATCCCATCCGCTGAGCATATCAGAGACGCTGAAAGGCTATATCGACGAGATCGACGGCGCTCTCCTCGGGGCGGCCCGCCGACGGATTGAAGGTGACGCGGCAAAGACCTACGAAGCGGTCCAGGTCCTCAACGACGCCGTCTCCCGATGCTCCTGGTTCATCTCCTCGGTCGTCGATCAGGCCCTGGAGATCGATACCGGCATGGACCCGCTGACCCGGCTCTTCAACCGGCGATACCTCGACACCATCCTGAGACGTCAGACCGAGATCGCCATCCGTCAAGGGCTGCCCTACAGCCTTCTCCTCATCGACATCGATCACTTCAAGCGGGTCAACGACAACGAGGGGCATGAGGCCGGGGACGCGGTGCTCAAGCAGTTCGCCGAAATCCTTCTCCTCAACGTCCGGACCAGCGATTTCGTCTTCCGTTTCGGGGGCGAAGAGTTCCTGGTGATCCTGGGAAACGCCTCAACCGCCGAAGCATGGCGGATCGCCGAGAAGATCCGGCACCGGTGCGAGACCCGGGTCTTCCGGCTGGCCGGGGATCAGACGGTCTCCGTTACATGCAGTGCCGGGATAGCGAAGTTTGGCGGGCACCCCGACTACAACCGGCTGGTCAAGGAAGCCGACGAGGCCCTCTACCGGGCCAAGTCCACCGGGCGAAACCGGACCGTGGTCGCCGAGCCCTGATGGTTAGGGATTGATGATTGATGATTTTTCCTCTAAGCCCGCGATCTAAAATCAAAAATCTAAAATCTTATACGAAGGTTTTGCTCAAAAACAATTGGGTCCGGTCGCTTTCCGGCTCGGTGAAGGGAAAAGCCCCGCCAAACGTCCGG
>CAZWGY010000258.1:0-4785 GCA_964633575.1 uncultured Desulfobacteraceae bacterium | reverse complement strand
AAATTCCGGCCCAACGGAAGAGGTAATCGCGACATGGACACAGCGGAGCCCCCGGTTCTGGGGAAATCCCTTACGGCTCGACTATTTCTGTGCACGATCATCGGCAGCCTGTTGGTTTCACTGGTGGCGACGGGCGTTGAATTATATCTGCAATACGAAAAGGGCATTCAATCGATTCGCGATGACGTGGTTCTGATTGAAAAGGTCCACGTCCCATCCATCTCCAACAATCTGTTCTCGGTGAATCTTGATCAGGTGGATATCCAGCTTCGGGGGCTGCTGAACTTCTCCGGGATCGCCTCCGCGAGTATCAATGAAGAAAAGGCTACCTATCAGTATCGGAAAACGGTGGGCGACCCCCAGGCGGTTGTCGGGTTTGTCCGGACCTTCAATCTGGCCCATGTACCCATGGCGGGAGCCGAGCCCATCCTGCTTGGAACCCTGACGCTGACGTGCGGCTACGACGAGATTTACGCGAGGCTCTGGTCCACCGGCGGAATCGTCGCGGCATCGACTTTCGCCCAGGTTTTCATCATGGGGCTGATCATCTTTCTCCTCGTCCACTATTCGGTCACCCGGCATCTTACGCGGATGGCCGAGTACACCGACCGGCTGGACCTCTCCAGCCTGGAAAATGTCCTGATCCTCCACCGAAAGCCACTGCTGTTTGGCGGATATGACGAGCTTGACCAGGTGGTTTATGCCTTTAACAATCTGCGGCTCCGTCTTCAGATTGATATCGCCCGGCGGGAGCGGGTCCAGAAGCGGCTGGCCGAGAGCGAGGCGCGCTTCCGAAGTCTGACCGACAACCTGCCCATCGGGGTCTTCCGGGTTTCACCGGATGCCCGGATCCGCTTTGCCAACCCGGCGTTTGCCCGGATGTTCGGCTATTTCACGGCTTCGGACATGACGGGCAAGCAGACCATGGCCTTGCTTGCCGATCCCGGCGACCGCCTGGCCATGATGCCCATGTATGCCCCCGCCGTGGTCGATGACCCCGGGGAGATCCGGTTCCGCCGAATGGACGGCACGGTTTTCTGGGGCGCCATCCGGGTCACTCGAACGGATGACACCAGGGGGAATATGATGACCCTGGATGGGACCCTTGAGGATATCTCCTACCGGAAGGAAGCGGAGGCGGCCGCCCGGCAACACACCCGGGAGCTGGAGTCCCTGTACAATCTGGCCCAGGATACCGCCGACAGCTATTCCCTGGAAACCGCGTTTCATTCCGCCATCGGGCATCTCCATCGCCTCCTGAAAGCCGAGCTGGTGGTGGTCTTCCTTCGCGATGGAAATGAGTTGAAAATCCAGGCTCATTCCCAGCTTCACACCAGCCGGACCTGGAGTGAAGGGGATCCGCACCGGGTCGGACAATGCCTGTGCGGTCTGGCCGTCCAGGATCGAAAGCCGATGTACAGCATGGACATCCAGAACGACTACCGATGTGTCCGGGCGGAATGTCGGGCGAGCAAGTTGCGAGCCTTCGCGGCCATACCCCTGGAAAGCCATGGGGAAAACCTCGGTGTTTTAGGCATCGGGTCGCTGGATGAAGTCGATTTCGAGAAACAGGCATCCTACCTGGAGACCGCGGCCCGAACCATCGCCATCGCCATCCGGAAAATCCTGCTGTACCGTTCCCTGGGAGAAAACGCCCGGCAACTGGAAGGCCGCCTCCGGGACCTGGATGCCTCCCGGCGGGCCCTGGGGGAGAGCGAGCGCCGGTTCCGTTCGTTTTTCGATTCCAACCCCGAAGGCGTTCTGCTGCTTGACTTCCAGGGAAGGATTCAGGAAGTCAACCGGGCTCTCTGCCGGATTACGGGCTACGAACCGGAGGCGCTCCGTTGGCGGGACCTGACCCAGCTCGCCGCGGATGCCTCCGTGACCCGGTTTCGGGACCTGATCGACGGCATCCAGAGGGGGCTGCTGGAGGATGGGCCGTTCGAGGCCGACTGCCTTCGGGCCGACGGCCGCCCTTTTCCGGCCTTGATCCAGACCTTGCTGGTTCAAGACGATAACGGCCGGCCCCTGGTCCTGGGCCTCTTTCTTCGGGACATCTCCGCGGAAAAGGCGCTGGGGGAGCAGAAGGCGATCCTGGAGCGTCAGCTTCAGCACACCCAGAAAATGGAGGCCATCGGCACCCTGGCCGGCGGGATCGCTCACGATTTCAACAATATCCTCGGCGGGATCATCGGGTTCGTGGAGCTGGCCAGCCGGCACATCCCGGCGGATCAGCCCCGGCTCGCCAACTACATGGAGCGGGCGCTGACGGCCTGCAACCGGGCCCGGGACCTGGTGGAGCAGATCCTCAAGTTCAGCCGTCAGCGGGATGCGGAGCTCGAGCCGGCGGCCTTGACGCCTCTGATCAAGGAAGTGATCCAGTTTCTCCGGTCCAGCCTGCCTTCCACCATCGACATCCGGGGAATGCTGGATGCCGAAACCGATTGGGTTCTGGCCGACCTCACCCAGTTGCACCAGGTGATCATGAACCTCTGCACCAACGCCTATCATGCCATGCGGGACGGGGGGGTGCTGAGCCTGACCCTGAAAACGGTCCATGTTGACAGCGCCCGCTGCTTCCATGGCCTGACCATCGAGCCCGGACGGTATGCGCGGCTGGATGTTTCCGACACGGGACACGGAATTCCCCTTCACCATCGGGATCGGATTTTCGAGCCCTATTTCACCACCAAGGAGCAGCACGAGGGAACCGGGCTGGGGCTGTCCGTGACGTTCGGGATCATCAAAAATCACAATGGATTGATCGAGCTCGACAGCATCGACGGAAAAGGGACCACCTTCAGCGTCTTCCTGCCGGTGTCCGCTCCGGCGGCGACGCCAACGGAGGCCGGGGACAAGACGGTTCCCCGGGGCAACGGGGAGCGGATTCTGCTGGTGGATGACGAGCTCTACTTTCTGGATGCCGTTAAAGCGCATCTGGAGGACCTCGGGTATGATGTGATAGATTTCCAGGACAGTGCCCAGGCGCTGAAAAGCTATGCGGCCTATCCGGGCTATTTTGATATAATCATCACCGATCAGACCATGCCGGGCATGACCGGGGTCCAGCTCATCCGGGAGATCCGGAAAGCCGACGGCGACATTCCGATTATGCTCTGCACCGGCTTCAGCGAGGTCGTCAGCGAAACTTCGGCCGAGGAATACGGGATCGACCGGTTTCTCATGAAGCCGGTTCACCGGGCCACCCTGGCTTCGGCGGTCGCTGAGCTCCTGGCGGAAAGGAAAACTTATGGGAAACGTGCTGGTGATTGATGACGATTTCCTTATCCGGGAGGTTCTGTCTGAAAACATCATGGACCTCGGACATGTCCCTCTGTCCGCGGAGACCCTGGCAACGGCCCGGACCCTGCTGGCCGAGCATTCGGTGGATCTGGTCTTTCTGGACATCCGTCTCCCCGACGGCAACGGATTAGAATACCTTCCGGAAATCCGGGAGCATCCCGCCTCGCCGGAGGTGATCATCATTACCGGAGTCGGGGACGCCGCCAGCGCGGAGCTGGCCATCGATACCGGTGCCTGGGACTATCTCCAGAAGCCGTTGTCCCAGGGGAAAATTCATCTTCAGATCGAACGGGTCTTCGACTTCCGGCGGAAGACCACGGGAACCCGCCGGGTGGTCTCCCTGAAGCGGGATGCCATCATCGGCGTCGGTCCGGCCATGAAAGCCAGTCTCGATCTGGTGGCCCAATGCGCCGCCACGGCCACCAACGTCCTGATCACCGGGGAGACCGGCACCGGCAAGGAGCTTTTCGCCCGAGCCATTCACGACAACAGCGCCCGGGCGGACAAGCGGTTTGTCACCGTGGACTGCGCGTCGCTGACCGAGAGCCTGGTCGAGAGCATCCTCTTTGGCCATGAAAAGGGGGCCTTCACCGGCGCGGACCGAACCCGAACCGGTCTGCTTGCGGAAGCTCACGGCGGGAGCCTGTTTCTCGACGAGGTGGGGGAGCTGCCGTCCGCCGTCCAGAAGACCTTTCTCCGGGTGCTCCAGGAGCGTCTGTTCCGCCCGGTCGGCTCCCCCCGGGAGCGGCGGATCGACTTCCGGCTCATCAGCGCCACCAACCGGGATCTGGACGAGATGGCCGCCGAGGGAACCTTCCGCCTGGATCTCCTCTTCCGGCTCCGGACCTTCGAGATTCATCTGGCGCCCCTGCGGGACCGGATCGAGGACATTCAACCCCTGACGCTCCATTACCTTTACCGGATCTGCCAGGACAACGGCCTGAAAGTCAAGGGGATGCTGCCCGAGTTCGTGGAGCACCTGGAGGCCTGGCACTGGCCCGGAAACGTCCGGGAGCTCATCAACACCCTCGAGGCGGCGGCGCTGTCGGACCCCGACAACCCCACCCTGTTCCCCACCCACCTGCCGGCCGCCATCCGTTCCCATAAGCTTCGGTGCCGGCTTTCCGACGAAACCGACGCGGTACCGGAGACGTTTCCCGACGACGGCGAAACCCGGATGGAGATACCCCCCCTTCCCGAAAAACTGGAATCGTTCAAATCCTGGCGGGACGCCATTATCGAAAAAGGGGAAAAGGCCTACTTGAAGCGGCTGATGGCGGAGACGGGCGGTGATATCCAGGCCGCCCTCAAGATCGCCCGGCTCAGCCAATCCCGCCTCTACCACTTGTTGAAACATTACCAGATTTCCAAATCCGGCCACGAGGACGTCTGAGGCGAATGCCCGCCCCGGCGCCAAGCCGGCGGACGCGAGCCGGGATCAGCATTTGGTATAATTGTTGCTTGTGTATGTAGGGGCGGTTC
>CAZWGY010000257.1:4468-6718 GCA_964633575.1 uncultured Desulfobacteraceae bacterium | reverse complement strand
GAATTTATTTAACCACGAATAACACGAATTAGAATTAAAAATTAGTGTGAATTCGTGTTTATTCGTGGTTCCGGATTTTTCGATTGGAGCAGGGGCATGGATTTTCACGATCACTCAGTCCTCATCACTCATCACTCAGTCCTCATCACTCATCACTCATCACTCAGCACTCAGCACTCAGCACTAAAGTCTTACCGCTCTTTTCGGCGGCTTACCTTTCTTCTTGCATCTGAAAACTGAAAATGACACCATATTACGGTTTTTCGGGCTCCCGGAGCCCTAAAACGACCTTAAAGGAGGCGAAATGCCACGGAAACTATTGCCCTTCATTCCCCCCGGATCAACCGAGATTACCCCTATCGTTTGCGTTTTCCGGGATGACCATCGATGGACGTACTTTTTACGGGGCCTGCCGGTCTATTCCCATCGACCCGATGACTACCGGATGTTCAGACTGGTCACATCTCAAATGATCGATGCCGGCATCTGCCGCCATCGGGACATTATCGAGACCTTCGGGGTGTCAAAGAGCAGCGTCAATAGATGGTTGAAGAAGCTCCGAGACGGTGGTCTCGAAGCCTACTTTCCACACAGGGGCTAACCGCCGGCCGGAAAGCACGCGACCATCGCGGCTCCCACCTCGGTCTTCCCGCCTCGGGGGTTCGAGATGACCGCGCCGGCCATGCGGGTTTATCGTGAAAAACCATCTAGTATTTTAATTTTTTCGTGTATTTCGAGGTTTTCCCCAACCGCGAGAATATGGGTTTAACCGCCATATCAGGGAGGATGACCGATTGACATGATATCGTCAGACGCGCTGGATACCATCCTGACCCTTCAACTCACCGTTGCCTGGGCCGGCGAGGGCCTGTCGGCCCCGAAACGGCTGGACTGGTGGGAGACGGACCTCATCGACGAGGACGGCGGCGGGGACTTCTTCGCCCGCCTGCTCCCCAAAACCGCCCGGTGGGCCGGACTGGCGGCGGCCCGGAACGCCGCCCGGCACATCGATACACGGGCTCGCCGGGCCATGGCCCGGCCGGACCGGGTCCGGACCCTCTTTTTCTGGGGATTCGACCTCGACGAGGCCATCTCGGACCGGCTCCGGGCTCACGTCCAGAGCGGGACGTCCCCCGAAGCGGCTCTGCCGTTTCCGGTGGACCTGACCGCGCCCTTTGATCGGGCCGGGCTCGAAGCCGCTCTGGGTCCCCCCGACGGCGAGGCCGGGTTCACCATCGTTCCCCATGGCCGGGAGCTGACGGGACCGTTGCCGGCGGCCCTCGAAGACCGGGCCGGACGGCTGGCCGCCGCGCTGTTCCCGCCGGCCCCGGACTATCCGGTTCCGTTTTTCCGGGAATAGGGAGCCGCCGCGCCATGGACGCCGAGGTCACCCAGCCTCACACCAAGCTGATGAAGCTCACCCTGGCCGTCGAGGACAGCCGGGCCTACTGGACCCATATCCAACCGGAGATGGATCGATCCCGAGCCGTCCTTGCGGCCTTTGAGGGGCGATGGTTCGGGGACAAGCGGATGGCCCGGATTCGGGAGATCATGGCCGACTTCCGGAACCGCTACGACGCCTTTCCCCCGGCCCTGGCGGTCCTCCGGCGATGGCGGCCGGCCGACCCGACCATACGCCAGCTCATCTGCCACTGGCACCTCCAGCTATCCGACCCGCTTTACCGGGATTTCACCGGCCCGTTCCTGGATGCCCGCCGACATCACCCGGCGCCGAACATCCACCCGGACGTCGGGGTTCGCTGGCTTCGGGAGCGGATCGGAGACCGGTGGGCCGTGAGCACGGTCCGGAAGGTCGCCTGGAACCTGATCACCGCCGCCACCGAAGCGGGATTGTGCGAGCCCGGCCGTCATCCCCGGTCCCTGACCCATCCGCCCGTCCCCGACACGGCACTGGCTTACCTCGTCTATCTGCTCCGCCGGACGACATTCGCGGGAACCCTCCTGGACAATCCCTACCTGGCCTCCATCGGCCTGGCCGGCGGACCGCTGGAAACCCGGCTCAGACGGCTGCCGGGGGTGACGTTCAGCCGGATGGGCGACCTGGCGGCCTTCGAATGGGACTATCCGGATTTGGAAGCGTGGGCGGAGAATATGCTGGATTTAAGGCAACCCTCGGAATAAGGGATGATAATAGTCGGCGTAACTATTAGAGAGTAGAAGGCACTCAGGAGAATTCAAGATGAAAAGCGCGATATGGTTATCTTTCGACCTCGGACTTCGAGGGGATTA
>CAZWGY010000257.1:0-4368 GCA_964633575.1 uncultured Desulfobacteraceae bacterium | reverse complement strand
GTAAAGCCATTGATCCCATCATATCCCACATGCCGAAGGGCCGTCAAAAACAAAAGAAGGTTAACACCCATGGCATCCGAAATCGACCCCCGATTCCAAACCACATCCCTCGACACCGCCGTCAGGGACCTCCGCCGGGATCTCCTCTCCGACGGCGGACCGCGGATCAGCACCATGCGCAACTACTCGTTCGCCATCCTCTGCTATGATCCGAAAAAAGAATTCGAGATGCGGTCCCGGATTCGGCAACTGAGCGACGAGGCCAGGGGCCGGGGCTGGAATGTCCTGAGCCTCTCCCTGCGCGGGCTCCTCATGGACCGGTTGAAATCCGAGGCGCCCCGGGTTCTCGACAGCATCATCAGCCGGGAGCGGCGGCTTTACGCGAAATCATCCGAGCGGGGACTCCGCTACCTGAAGGACCAGCTCACCGGCTACGTCGAGGAGCCCGACGGCCTCGCCGGCGCGGTGGTCGGGGAAATCGGCAAGTATGCCGACGCTTACCCCGACCAGGTGGACCGGACCCTGATCTTTCTCGGCGGGGCCGGGGCCCTCTACCCGTTTTTCCGCTGGTCCCCCCTGCTCCGGTTTATCGACGGCAAAACCCGAACCATCCCGGTGGTCCTGCTCTACCCCGGCAAGCGGCTCGGCAAGACCGGGCTCTCCTTCATGGGCGAGCTCATGGCGGATCGGGACTACCGGCCGCGGATTTATTCGTGACTTCGAAAGGACCCGTTATGCGGCTCAAAGACATCTTCGCGGCGGATGTGACCCGGGACATCCCCCCGGTGGTTTACTTCCATGAAAAAGATCCCGAAAACCTCCGGGATGAGGTGGCCGAATACATCATCACCGGCGGCTATCCGGAATCCGACCCCCGGCACAAGCGGATCGAGTCGGGCATCCACGAGCAATTCGTCCGGCTGCTCACCGGGATCGATGCCGAGCTGAGCCGGCCCCACGGCGTGGAGCTCCCCGCATCCTGGATCGCCGGGTTTTACGGTTCCGGAAAATCCAGCTTCGCCAAGCTCCTGGGACTGGCCCTGGACGGGCTGATTCTCCCCGACGGCACCCCCCTCGCCGATGCCCTCATCGGTAGGGACGACTCGCCCCGAGCCCCGGAATTCCGCGCCGCCTGGACCGCCCTGACCGACCGGATCGACCCCATGGCCGTGGTCTTCGATATCGGCGCGGTGGCCCGGGACGGCGAGCACGTCCACTCGGCGGTCAAGCGGATGCTCCAGATCCGCCTCGGCTACTGCCCCGTCAGCCATCACGTGGCCGACTACGAATTAAAGCTGGAGCTCGACGGCCAGTGGGACGCCTTTCTCCAACTGGCCGAGGAGGTCCTGGGCCATTCCTGGGAGGTCGCCAGGGACCGACAACTGGCCGAGGACGATTTCTCCCACGTTCTCCACGAGCTCAACCCGGACCGCTACACCGACCCTCTGAGCTGGGCCGACAGCCGGGGCGGGACCCGAAGCGGCATTGGGACCTCGGTGGCCGAGACCGCCCGGTCCATCGCCGACATGCTCGACCGGCGCGCTCCGGGCAAGACCCTCTTCATCGTCGTCGATGAGGTGAGCCAGTACATCCACCAGAACGAGAACCGGATGCTCAAGCTCCAGTCCCTGGTCTCCGAGCTGGGCCGGCGGCTCAAGGGGCGGGTCTGGCTCCTGACCACCGGCCAGCAGAAGCTCGAGGACGAAGACGACAAAACCGTCCTGGGGAAGCTCAAGGACCGGTATCCGCCCCGGCTCCGGGTCCACCTCTCGCCCACCAACATCCGGGACGTGGTCCACAAGCGCCTTCTCAAAAAAGCCCCGGACCGGGAGCCCGCTCTCCGGGACCTCTTCAACCGGCATCGGAGCGACCTGAAGCTCCACGGCTATGCCTGCGAGGCCATCACCGACACGGATTTCGTCGAGGTTTACCCTTTGCTCCCCGGCCACGTGGACCTCCTCATGCGGATCACCTCCGCCATGCGCCTGAGATCCAGCCGGGTCAAGGGGGACGATTACGCCATCCGCGGCCTGCTCCAGCTTTTGGGCGAGATTTTCCGGGAACAGGCCCTCGGCGACAAGGCCCTGGGCGAGCTGGTGACCCTGGATCGAATATATGACGTCCAGCGGACGGCCCTCGATACCGACGTCCAGAACACCATGGCCCGGATTCTGGCCCACGACGAGGTGATTGGCGACCCCCGGGCGGCCCGGGTCGCCAAGACGGTCGCCCTTCTCGAGCTGATCCAGGATCAGACCCCGACCACCTCCGCGCTTATCAGCCAGTGCCTCTACCACCGGCTCGGGGCGGGCAACGGCGAGCCCGACATCCAAAACACCCTCAACCGGCTCCGCGACCTCGGCCTCCTCTCCTATTCCGAAAAGCAGGGCTACAAAATCCAGAGCTCTGCCGGCCAGGAGTGGCAGCGGGAGCGGGATGCCCGGGCCGTCACCGGCGCCGAGGTCGTCCAGGTGGTCGCCGAAAAGCTCAAGGACCTCGTGGGAACCACCGGCCGGCCCCATTTCAAGAAAAAGGGCTTCCCCTGGGCCGCCTGGCTCAGCGATGGAAAAAGCATGGAGGATCAAAAGCTCCTGGCCCCCCAGGACGCGGCCGTAATCACGGCCGATTTCCGATACCTGACCGCCGCCGACGACCGAAAGCCCGCCGCCTGGGTCCGGGCCAGCGACACCGACGGGCTCCGGAACCGGATTTTATGGGTCAACGGAGATGCCGACGCGGCCCGGCGGCGCATCCGGGAGCTGGTCCAGTCCCGACGGATTCTCGCCCGCTACACGCCCCACCGGTCCACCTTGTCCCCGAGCAAGCAGCGGCTCTACTACGAAGAGGAAACCCGGCGGGACAGCCTCGAAAAAGCCGCCACCGGCGCCGTGGCCGAAGCCTTCCTCGACGGCGAGATCTATTTCCGGGGACGGCGGATCGAAAAGGATGATCACGGCTCCGCCTTTTCGACGGTTCTCCACGGCGTGGGCGAAAGCATCCTGCCCGAGCTCTTCTCCCGCTTCGTGGACATGGCCGTTACGCCCGGCGAGCTCAACCAGCTTCTGGAAAAGGACCTCTCCGGCCCCTCACGGAAATTCATGCCCGAAGGCCTGGGCATCCTCGACCTCGACGCCGGGAAGTACATCCTCACCTGCGACGGGGAGGTCCCGGCCCGGATTCTGGAGGCCGTCAAGACCGGCGGCGGGGTCGCCGGGGGTCGCCTGCTGACCGAATTCGGACAGCCCCCCTACGGCCACCCTCCGGACGTGATCAAAGCCTGCCTGGCCGGCCTTCTCCGGGCCGGAAAGGTCCGCATCCGCCCCGACGCCGGGGCCGAGATCACCTCCGTCCGGGACCCCGGCGCCAGGGACATCTTCGAAAAGGACCGGGATTTCAAGCGGGCCGACTTCCTGCCTCCGCCTGACCAGGGCATCAACGCCCGGGACCGGGTGGCCATCTGCAAGTTCTTCCACGCCTTCCTCGACGTGGACATCGACCGGGAAAACGACGCCATCGCCGACGCCGTCTTCCAGCAGTTCCCCCGCCAGATGAGCCGGATACGGGACCTGGAGCGGAAATGGAACCGGCTGCCCAACCGGCCGGACCTGCCCGAGCCGATCCGGAAGCTCAAAACCGCCCTCGAAGACTGCAAACGGTCCCGCCACGTCGAGCCGACCGTCCAGAGCCTGAAAGAACACCTGGACACCCTCCGCGACGGCACCCAGGAGCTGGCCGTCCAGTTGGCGGAGCTGACCGACGACACCCTCGACGCCGTGGTCGAAGCCATGGACGTCCGACAATACCTGGCGGCTCAGCTATCGGCGGTGGGAAAGACCGATGGAATCGAGGAAGCCATGGCCGCCCTCGAACGCCAGTTGGCCGGGGATCGGCCCTGGCGGGACATCGCGGCCGTCACCCCCGCCATCGAGGCCATTCGGGAACGGTACCGGGAAGCGCGGCTCGATCTGATTCAACGTCAGGAAGCCAGGGCCCGGGAAATCCGGGAACGGATCAAAAGCCGGGCCGGGTTCGAGAAGCTCGACGGAGACGCGAGCCACCAGGTCCTCCGGCCCATCACCGAAGCCCTCTACGACACCACCCCGGAGGCCGTTCAGCCGACCCTCGAAACCCTCCGGGACTCCGTGGCCGGCCGGCTCCGGGAAGCCGAAGAGAAAGCCAACTCCCGGCTGGACGACATCCTGGCCGGGATCATCAAAAAACAGGTCATCAAGTTGCCGCACCATTTAAACGGGCGGGAATTTGAATCGATGGCCCAAGTGGACGCGGAGCTGAAAAAGCTGCGGGATCGGCTGGCGGAGAAGCTCGACGGGAAAAATGACATCCGGGTGCGATTGGTGTAGGATGATG
>CAZWGY010000256.1:0-6736 GCA_964633575.1 uncultured Desulfobacteraceae bacterium | reverse complement strand
GGTAGAAAAATCCCCATCCCAAATACCGTCACACCCCCATTGATCCGAAGATCCATCGCCGATAGGCTGAAAATGATTCTTTCTAAAATATGATCGGAATATCGGGACATTCGAGTGACAATCAGACAAACGAAAGGGGGAAGGGATGGGCATGTTATGTCGTTACGGCAGGGTGTTCGGGGTGGCGATCATGTTAGTGAGCTACGGCATTAGCGTCGCGGGACCGGAGGCCGGTGCCATCGCCACGGTTGAATCGGCTTTGGGCGGGATTTTTTTAGAGCGGGAGGGGATGGCTCAACAGCCGGTCCAGAATGGCGTTGTTCTCTATCCCGGTGACCGGATCCATATCAGCCAGGACGGCCTCTGCCATGCCCGGTATGAGGACGGATCCTATCTCACCCTCCACCCCGGATCGTCGGTCATGCTGATGTACCATCGAAAACCGGAGCCGCTGGTCCCTTCCCCCGAGCCACGGCGGGAGATCCATCTGTTTTCCGGAAAAGTCACTTACCGATCCGCCGCCCGGCCGACGGCCCCGGCCAGGCTTATCTCCCCCACGACGGCGGTCGTTTTCAAAGGGCCACGAGCCGAATTCAGAACCGACGGCGTCTTCACCTATCTAAACGACCAGGAGGTTCAGATCGCCCGGAAAGCGGGCTCGGCGGGGACTCCGGAAGAAGAAGCGTCTCCATCCGTCTCCCCGGAAGCCCAACAGCTCGTCGATGACTACATCAACTCGGTGAAGGCCCTGATTCAGGAGCAATAGCGGGGCGAGGGCATAAACCTTCATCGGCTCGCCGTCAGCGTTTCACAGGGCACGGGGACAATTTCCACCCGTCGGTCCAGGGCGTCGCGCTCATCATCGGTGCCGATCCCGATGATGTTGTCCTGATATCCCCGGCCGATGGCGACGGATCGGGACATCACATCGGGATAGCTGGGCTTGAGGAGCTTTTGAACCCTCCGGGCCCGATTCCGGGAGAGCGTCTCGTTCCAGGTTTCGGTTCCCGATCGGCTGCTGTGGCCGATTACATGGAGGCAGCCGCCGGTCTGGTGGAAATAAGCCCCGATCCGGCGAAGCCATATCTGGTATTGACACCGCAAGTCCGTGTCCCGGATGAGCTCGGTTGAATTGACGGCGAAGAGCAGCTTGACCGTCAGCATTTCGTATTGCTCGACGCTGAACGCCACGATCCGGCCGAATGCCGCCTCAGCCGCGTCCTCCCGGCCGAGCTTCCAGTTTGCCATGTATATCCCGGCAAGGACCCGGAGGGTCTCGCCGCCGGGTCGGCCAACCGCCCGCTGGAACAGCCCGAGGGCCAGCCGGTAGTCGCCCGCGTCAAAAGCCGATTCCCCTTCGGTGATCAGGGCTCGGGTGATGAGGGCCTCGATGTCCGCCGGACGTCCCCCGGCGGGCGCCTCCTGGCCGGTCGCGGGCCGGAAAAAGATCGGATTGTCTCGATAAAACGGCGTCGGGGTGTAGTCGATATCCCGGCCCGCGATCCAGACCTCGGATTGGGCTTCCAGTGGACTTTCCCCGAGGCCGGCCAACCGCGCCGTCACCCGATAGGTCGGGTCGGAATCGCCGTCCGGCTTCCCGATCCAGGCATCCACCCCAATGGTTCCGGTGATGAGGTAATCCGCTCCGTCAACCGTCTGGCTGCTCAGCCGGGACAGGGACAGGGTGGGATATCGGGCGGCCGCATCCATGAAGCCCCGTTCAATGGTCCGGCTGACCGCCGGGACCTCACCCCCGTCCCGGTCGAAAAAGGGCTCGATGACAATCCGGGCCATATCCCGCCGATCCCCCCGGACCTGGGCAACGGGGTCCAGGAGGTCCCGGGCAAGGGACCGGATGGCCAGGTCCAGCGGCAGAGGGCCATCGGAAATCGGCGGAGGCGCAAGCGTCTGTTTTGCGCATCCCGCCATCAGGAAAACCACCGCCACCGCCAAGGTCAACCGCCATTGTCTTCCAGCCGTCATCGACATCTGACTTCCTCCTTAACCCCATTATGTCCCGGCGATCGAGGCGAAGTCGGAGACAGGCTCTCCGGACGTCGCGGTCCGTCACCGCCATGTGCCATCACTTTTCACGGCATGGTACATCTTGTGGGGGTGCGGTCTCAATGGGGGATTGGCGGGAATCAGGGGTAGGAATTTCCAAACCCCCCGCCTCCGGGGGTCAGGACCCGGAGCCGGTCGCCGGGCTCGGCGCGGATCTCGTTTTTGGCGCCGATGTTGAGGACCCGGCCGTCGGCGCGGATGAAAAGGTTGAGCCCCCGCTCACCCGGCTCGCCGCCTTCGAGACCATAGGGCGAAAAGACCCGCCGCTCCGACAGGATGGCGACGTTCAGGGGCTCGAGAAACTGGATTTCCCGGATCAGGCCGTCGCCACCCTTGAAGCGGCCGCCGCCGCCGGAGCCCCGGCGGACGGAGAACTCTCTGAGGAGGACCGGATACCGGCGCTCGAGGATCTCCGGGTCGGTGATCCGGGTGTTGGTCATGTGAGTGTGGACGCCGGCCTGGCCGTGCCAGGCGGGGCCGGCTCCGGCCCCGCCGCCGATCGTCTCGTAGTAGCCGAACCGGTCGTTGCCAAAGGTCAGGTTGTTCATGCAGCCCTGGGAGGCGGCGGCCACGCCAAAGGCCTTCAGGATCACGTCCACCACCCGCTGGGAGGTGAGGACGTTTCCGCCCACCACCGCCGCGTCGGGCGAAGGGTCCAAAAGCGACCCCTTTTCCACCGTCACGGTGATGGGGATCAGGCAGCCGTGGTTCAGGGGCAGGTCCTTTTGGATGAGACACCGGAGGGCATAGAGGACCGCCGACTTGGTCACGGCCAAAGGCGCGTTGCAGTTGCCCCAGATCTCGTGGCCGGTGCCGGTGAAGTCGAAGGCCGCGGAGCCGTCCCGCCGGTCGATGGTCAACCGCAATACAATGGGGCTCCCGTCATCTAAGTGGTCGATCGCCTCCACCGTGTCGATCTCGGCCAGGCCCTTGTCGGCGGACAACGCCCGCAGGCTGGTTCGGACCGCCTCCTCGGCCGCGTTCTGGACGTGCTTCATGTAAGCCTGGACCACATCCAAGCCATAGTGGGCCACCATTTCGAGCACCAGGTCGATCCCCTTCCGGTTGGCCGCCACCTGGGCCTTCAGGTCGCTGATGTTGTCGGCCGGAAGCCGGGTCCCGGCAATGGCCGGTCGGCCGGGGAGCGGGGTGATCGCCCCCGGCGCCCGGAGGAGCTCGGAGATTCCGGCCTCCTGAAAGATCCCGCCTTCCACCAGCTTGAAGGACTCGATGCAGGCCCCCTCCTCCTGGAGGTAGCGGGAGCCCGGCGGCATCGATCCCGGAGAGATCCCGCCGATGTCGGCGTGATGGCCTCGGGCCGCCACCCAGAAGATGGCCTTGCCGTCCTTGAAGACCGGGGTGATCACGGTGATGTCCGGGAGGTGGGAGCCGCCGGCGGCCGGGTGGTTGGAGACCAGGACGTCGCCCGGGACCAGCTCCCCGCCCCGCAGCCGAATCTGGGCCTTGACCGCCTCGCTCATGGCCCCCAGATGAACCGGGAGATGAGGGGCGTTGGCCACCAGCTCGCCCTCGGGCCCGAAGAGCGCACAGGAAAAATCGAGCCGCTCCTTGATGTTGGTCGAGATGGCCGTCTTCTGGAGCATCCGGCCCATCTGCTCGGCAATGGACATGAAAAGATTGGAGAAGATCGACAACTGGACCGGGTCCACCGCCGTGCCCACCGACTCGATAAGACCGGCGCCCACGGTGATCTCCACGTCGCCATAATCGGTGATCGACGCCCGGCAGTCGGGCTCCACCAGGATCGTGGAGGTGTCCTGCATGATAATCGCCGGCCCGTCGATCCGGTGTCCGGCGCCGAGGTCGGCCATCTGGTAAACGGCGGTGTCGGCCCAGCCGGTTTCAAAATAACAGGGGGCCGTCTCCACCGGTTTCGGAGGTCCATCGGCCCGGTCCACCCGGATCGGCGTGAGGTCCGCCGTCCGGCCCACCGACCGGACCCGGAGGTCGTCGGCGAGGATCTCCCGGTCGGCCAGGACAAACCCGAATTCCCGGCGATAGATATCGACAAACGCGGCGGCGTAGTCCCCGTCATCCGGTGCCGGGACCATCAAAGCGGTGTCCGTGCCGCTGTATCGGAGGTTGATGAACCGACGGCTCGAGATCCGGCCGGGCTCAAATCCCCGGTCCCGGAGCTCCGCTTCAGCCTCGGCCTGAAGCGCGTCCAAAGCCCGGTTGAGCCCCGGCAGCGCGGCGGCGTCGTAAACCGCGGCCGACGGTCGCTGCCGCTCAGTGGCCACGTCGGCCAGCCCCATCCCGTAAGCCGAGAGAATCCCGGAAAACCGGTGGATGAAAATCCGGGAAATTCCCAGGGACCGGGCCACGGCACAGGCATGTTGGGGGCCGGCCCCGCCGAAGGTGGCCAGAACATGGGCCTTGATGTCGTAGCCGCGCATCACGGAGATCTCCCGGATGGGCCGGACCATCACCTCGTTGGCCACCCGGATGAACCCGAGGGCCACGGCCTCCGGGGTCTTATGGGGACGGCCGCTTTGGGCATAGTAAGCGTTGATCTCAGCGGTGAGAGCCTCAAAGGCCCGGCGGGTGGCCGCTATATCGAGCGGCTCATTTTCCGACGGCCCGAAAATCCGGGGAAAGAAATCAGGCTGAATCCGTCCCAGGAACAGGTTGGCGTCGGTGACCGCCAGATGGCCACCCTTCCGGTAGCAGACCGGCCCCGGATGGGCTCCGGCCGACTCGGGCCCCACCATGAACATCCCGTGCTCGAAAAAAAGCCGGGACCCGCCGCCGGCGGCCACCGTTCGGATGTGGAGCTGAGGAGCCTGAATCCGGACTCCGGCGGTCTCGGTCTCGTGGACCAGCTCATACTCCCCCCCGAACCGGGAGACGTCGGTGGAGGTCCCCCCCATGTCGAACCCGATGACCGGCTGGTCCGCATCCCGGCCGGTGGTGGTCATGGCATAGCCCACCACGCCGCCGGCCGGTCCGGAGAGGATCGCCCGGGACCCGGTGAAGTCGTCCGCCGGGGCCAGGCCGCCGTCCGACTGCATGAACAGGAGAGAGGTCCCGGTTAGGCCGTCGGCGAACCCGTTGCGAAAGTTGTCGATGTACCGCCGGATATGGGGGGTGAGGTAGGCGTCGGTCATGGCCGTGTCCCCCCTCGCCACCAGCTTGACCATCGGCATCACGTCGGATGAGAGCGAGACCTGAGCAAACCCCATCTCCCGGGCCAGGTCCCCCACCATCCGCTCATGACCCGGCCAGGCATAGGCATGCATGAAGACAATAGCGAGGCTCTCGATCCCCCGGTCCAACAGAGCCTGAAGTTCGGGCCGGAGGGCATCGAGATCGGGGCGGGTCATCACCAGGAGCCGTTCGCCGGTGATCCCCGTGACCACCTCGCCCGCCGGATCGGGTCCTTCGGAAGGCAAGATCCGCAACCGCTCCCGGACCTCCACCACCGCCTCGTAGAGAAGGTCGCGCTTCCGGATCTCGAGGTCGAAGATGTCCGGCCGGTCCTGGTTGCCGATCTGGAGAATGTCCCGGAAGCCTTCGGTGACCAGGAGGCCGCACCGAGCCCCTTTCCGTTCCAGAAGGGCGTTGGTGGCCACGGTGGTCCCCATTCGAATCCATTCGATCCCCCCGGCGTCGATCCCCGATTGGGGGAGGTCCCGCCCGGTGACCGCCGACAGGACCCGGCGGATGCCCTCCCGGGGCGCGTCGGCGTAGTTGGCCGGGTCTTCGGAGAGGAGCTTGACCACCTGATAGCCCGGCTCTCCGGGGATTTCAGCGTAGATGTCGGTAAAGGTGCCGCCACGGTCAATGGAAAACCGGAGCTTTTGGGGATCGGTCATGGTATGGTTCCCGCGTCCGCCGGGAGAGGACCGCCGGCGGTGAAAAGAGGTTCACATCTCAGGGGCATTTCGTGATAGACTCTGAAAAGGTTATATGGATTCGAAAGGGAGGCCATGCCGAACTGGAGCCAGGACTGGATAAGCCAAGCGGAGCGCGACTTCGAACGCGCCCGGATCGACGTTCAATACGCCTATTACGAGTGGGCCTGCTTTACCTGCCAGCAGGCCGCGGAAAAGGCCGTCAAGGCGGTTCACTACTCGCTCAACCGAAGCGTCCGGGGCCACGGCATCCTCTATCTCCTCACCGATCTCCTCGACGGAGAGTCGAACGATGCCGCCGAGGGTTTGAAAACCTCGGCGCGAATCCTTGACCGCTACTATATCGAGGCCCGGTATCCCAACGGCTTTCCCGCCGGTCGGCCGGCCGACTACTTTGACCTGACCATCGCCACCCAGGCCATCCATGCTTGTGAAACGATCCTATCCTTCCGCAGAGATCACCTCCATCGATAGGGACGCCCTGATGACCCGCCTCCGGCGGATCGCCTCCGGAATTGCCGACGATGACCCCCACGTCATCGAGGTCCGGCTCCACGGCTCACTGGCCCGAAACGAGGCCACCCCCGACAGCGACATCGATCTGCTCATCATCAAAGCGGCCGACCCGGCCCCGTTTCTCCAGCGCCAGGACCGCTACATCGATCGGTTTGCCGACCTCTCCCTGGACATCGACATCAAGGTCTATACCCGCTCCGAGATTGACGGGATGCAAGCCGACGAAAACCCGTTTATCACCGATGCCCTGGCTCATTCCGTCGTGCTGGCGACGGTTGGGG
>CAZWGY010000255.1:0-6772 GCA_964633575.1 uncultured Desulfobacteraceae bacterium | reverse complement strand
CGGAAGCGATCTGGACGGACTGGCCCTTATGGGGCAAGGCGGCGGGGGAACGGTCAACCGGCAGCGGGATTAAAGAAGCGGCCATGGGTTGAGTATGATGGAGCGGCTGTTTGTTTGCGGAGCCGGCTCTATCATTGCTCTCAAAGTGGCATCGGCATCCCGCCGCTGAAATTAGCGGCTGGAAGCCGCTACCACTCGTCCCGTTTGCCGGCGTAATACCGCAAATCCTTGATCAAGGCGTCAAAGTCTTTGAGGTTGCGTTTTGTCGAGATCTCGTCATAGGCGTTGCTTACTTTCCGACTGAGGTCGGCGGCGGACCGCTCGATTAGGTTGGGGATCTTGGAATCCGCCCGGTTTTCATCCTCGGCGGCCGTGATTTTCTTAGTGAGCTGAATGATCTCGGCCTTGATGCCATCAAACCTCCGAATGGATTGGATGTAGTCGTCCCGGAAGGTCTCGATTTGCTCGACCTTCCGGGCGAGCCGGTCGGCCAGCTTATAGCGGAAGATGGAGCTACGGCCGTAAACTTTTTTGGTTTCCTGGTGAAATGCGCTGGTCACCGCCTTCCATTGGGCATCCCATTTCCGCTTGTTTTCAGCCCAGCAGGACTTCCCGGAAATGTCGGTATCGTCGCCGTCGAATCGGTATCCCGGAAGGATGTCAGTGAGCAGGGTGTAAGGGGGATCTTTTTTGGAAGCGCCGGCCATTTCGAGCTGGATGGTCTGATAGGCGTTGATCCGCTGGAGCAGGAGATCCTGCCGGTAGTCGGCCTGCACCCAGACTTTATTGACCAGCTTTTTCAGGTTCCACCAAAGGGGGTTTTCCTCCCGGAACAGGGACCCCTTTCGCCAGGGGGTATCTTCGGCGCTTCCTTTTATTAGCTTGAGCTCAAAAGACTTCTCCTTGAAGCCCAGGATCTTTACGGTGGCGTCCACTGAAAGTCCGCCCCAGTAGATCTCATAATCGATGCCGAATCGGTTGATGAGTCCGGAAGACATGCGCCACTTGAGATCAAACCCGGTCTTGACCACGCCGTTGACGTTAAAGCCGTTGCCGCTGTTCAGAGCCATGTTGCACCGGCCTTCGGCGAGGCCGACAACGGAGTTCCAGGATTCGAGCCATTCGGGGATGGCGGTGTCAGGTGTCTGGCGTTCGAAGCTTTCCTTCAGGGTGGATTCGACCTTGAGGCTGGCGAAGACGACCAGCTCGAAGGACTGCATGAGGATCGTTTTCCGAAGGCTGAAATCCAGGGAAAAGTCGAGGTGGATCAGGGTGAGGTCCGCGTTGACGGCAAACCATTTAAAGACCCGATGGTCTTCGTACTCCTTCCAGCCCCAGTACATGCATAATGAGCCTTCGAGGAAACGCAAATCGAGGTGGAGGCCCCAGCCGTTGGCCGGGACCCAGTTTCCCGTCAGCTCATTGAACACCGCCAGAATCTCCTTCTTGGTCTGGATGAAGCCGCCGATGGATTTGACGATGCTCGTGTACTGAGGGCTCATCCGGCCGTTTCGGATGAGCTTCAGATCGAATTGATCGATCTGTAGCATTGCCGTTTCCAGCTTGTTTTCGGCCTGGGCTTCGGCCTCTCCTGAGTCCTTGTCCGGATCGGTCCCGTCGCCGGTGCTCCGCGAATCCGTATTGTCTTCGACCTCACCGTCCTTTTCCAGACCGTTTATCACCCGCTGAGCCAGGTTGTTCCATCCGGCCTCATCGCTGATGGCTGATATGGAATCCTTCACCTGGTCGAAGGGGTAGAGCACGCGGGTGGGGCTGTAAGGCTGGGGCGGTGTGGGCTCCCCTCCTTCCGGCGTTTTCATCGACAGATAGCCGGCATCGGACAAAAACGCGGCACCGGTCCCCCGGGTGGGCCGATGGTCGGCCGTTTCATCAGGCTGGTCCAGCGTCTGACTCTCGGTTTCCTCTACCGGATTTTCCTGATCGCCCGTTTTGGATGGATCGTCGGTCTCACCATCGCCATCGCTATTGGTTTCATCCCGTTGTGGTTCCGTTTCCACCTGCCAGCCGACGTTGGTTTTGATGGCACCGGTGACCGCCTCGGCCTCGGCCGATGTCGGGGATTCCTCCGACGGGACGAGGCCGGTTTCGCCTTCCCCTTTTTCGGGATTGTAATATAAGCCTTCCAGGCCCAGCTTCACCCGAGGGGTTTTAGGAAGATAGGAAAAGGCGAGGCAGAATTCGTCGGAGGGGTAAACTTCCACGCCGGCCTTAATGGACCGGGTTGGGCCGGTCGGGTCCATGGGGTCTGAATCCATGTCCGGGCATCCGCAGGACTCCAGCTCGATCAGGTATTGCCGGGGCTGGGTCCTGGCAAGCCGAAAGCCGGACAGGAGATCTTTGTGCCATTTGCCCTGGTTTTTGTCCTTGAGCGCTTCCGATGCCTCGATATCCCCGGAAGGTGGCGTGTCAGTGTCGGCATTTCCCTGGTCTCCCGTTTTATCTGAGGCGGGCTTGGGCTTTTCATGCCAGGATTGATGGGCTTGGTAAACCGGAAATTCAAATATGACCCCGCTGTTGCCGTCCGCTTCGTCGATGTTCGGCCGGATATTGCCCGGAGCGGGGATCAAGGGTTTCCACTCGTAGGGGGAAGGCATCGCGCTGGGCGGGGTATTGCCGGATGACCCGGAAGTAGGGGCGGTTCGCGAACCGCCCGTACCGTGCGAACCGCCCCTACTGCTCCCCCCGCTTTGGGAAAGAGAGCCGCCGAATCCATCTCCGATTTTCAGAATGGGGTTGGTTTCGATCTGGCCCGAGGAGATAAAGGGCATGGTATCCACGTCATCCGGCTTCTGATTGCCGGAAGACGAAGCGGCTTTGGGGGCCAGGGTTCGCTCCTGAACAAAGAGGATCGGATGCTGAAGCTCCGCCGTTTCCCGGCCGAAAATGAACTGCTGATCGCAATAGGTATCCCGGGCGTCAAGCTCGATGGCGATGACCGTGTGGTGGGGGGTCTTTTCCGGATCGTCCAGATGGGGATCGAATGTCTCGCGCCCGGCGGTGACCTGAATCACCGGGATTCGCGCGTTGGTATAGATCCGGGCGGCATCGGGTTGATCGGCCATCGATTCGTCCTTGACCACCTGAAATTTGCCGTCCTTATCCGCCCCCCGCTGAGCGGGCGCGGGCTCCCCGCCGTCGGTGCCGTGTTTTTCCGTGAGATTGACCACATGCAAATTGCATGGTTTATCGAGGTCCGGCATCGTGGGCGTAGAGGACTGTTGCTCAACGGTCACCCGTGTCGGCTGATCGCCTTTCGGCTTGGCTTTGCTGCTGCACTCATGAGCGTCTTTGACCGGCGGCGGGGCCTTGACCTTGACCAGGATCACATGGCCGTTGGGCTCCGGATCGTCCTGGCTGTCCCCCCCGTCCCGGGTTGGATCGGCCATCCATCCTTCCGGCGGAATCAGGATGATTTTCTGTTCGGGAACCCCGTCGGTTCCCTCGGGGTATCCCCGGCATAGAACGACATCGCGGTCAACGGCATCCTCACTCCCTTTGGGCAAGACCACGAAATAGACCTTCCCGCCAAAAGCCGTGCTTTTCACCGTGACCAGGAGATCCGACTCCGGGACCTGGCTGGGTTTGATGTGAAGCGTCGCGGAATCTCCCTCGTTAAAGTCGGGGCCGGCCGGCGTCATCTTTTTGTCTTTTACGAATCCGATCCGTGGGCCATGCTTGATCTCGAGGTCATAGCTCGGCGGATCACCGATCCGGCAGCGGCCAAAGCCCTCTTTTTTGTTGGCGTCGCCCAGCTCGACCGTCACCGTTTGCGCTTGTCCAACAAGCGCGGGGTCATCCTTAATCTGGATATACGTTTCGGTTTCTCGCTCGGGAAAGACGGCTACATAGCCATCTTTGGCAAAGGCGACGCTTTTAACAAGGATATCGCACCCGTCGCGGGGGGCCGGGGAGTCCAGCTTGAGCCTGATGAAATAATCACCGACAAAGGCCGGCCCCGCTTCGGTCATGGCGGCTTCATCCAGGCTGACCTTTGGCTTTCTCACCAGCACTTTGATGAGGTTCCGGTCGCCGGCGACACAATTGTTCACCGGTTCAACCGTGATGTCTTGTTCGGCATCGTTTTCAGTGGTAAAGGTGACCATCAGCGTTTTGCTGGTCTCTCCCGGCTCGAATTCCAGTTCAACGTCGTCAAACGGCCCGGTAAGTTTAGCCGTTGCTTTATCTTCGGGAGCCGGAAGATCCAGGGCCACATTCAAAACCACCATATCGTCTTTGATAAACGGACCCGGATCTCTAATGGCGCCGGTTCTGGGAAAGCCCACCGGCCGATCCGGGTAAACTTCCACGTCCTTCATGAACTCGCCGCCCACGACGCAGCCTTCTGGCGCGGTGAGCGTGATATGGTGCAAGGGGGTGCCGTCCACCGGATTGGAAAAGGTCACTTCCACCTCGGCCGTCGTCTCTTTTTCCGGGATGGTGACCTCGACATCACTGGAAAAGGCCGGGCATTCGAGCTTGGCCTTGACTCCGCCAGCGGGGGCGGGCTCGCTCAACACCACGACGACCTTGGCGGTCTCGCCTTTGACAAAAGGCCTGTTGGCCGGTTTGATCCAGGCTCCCGACTCGGAGGGCGAAGGTGACGTTTTCTTCCCTGGAGTTGTGGTGCTATCGCCCATGCCGGCTTCCTCCAATGGATTTCAATATTAACCCCATATATTGACCTCGCTTATTCCTGAGACGGATAGGGAAAGCGGATTTCCGGTAGATCGACTACCTTGACTCGAATCTTGGATGAAGGCTCCCCCGCTGACTCTCCCTTCTCGCACAAAGCCACGGGCGCTACATGAATCTCAGCGATGTCAGAGCCTTTGTCCGTCTTGATGAGCTCGACCTCGAGCTCCTTTTCAACCGCATCTTCATCGAACGTCACCTCGTATTCTTTTCCGTCAAAGGCGCTGGAATAGACTTTGGCCCTGGTCCCCGCCGGCGCCGGACTGCTCAACACGAGCTTCAACGTGGCTTTCGCGCCTTTAGCGAATACGCCGGCCACGCCGGGTTCCTCGACTTCAGGCGACTTGACCGGAGCCTCGAGATCAAACCCCACCCGAGGCTTTTTCACGACCACCGTTATCGCCCCTTTTCGATGATCTTTTGACTTGGGCACCGCGATGTTGCCGCTTACGGGCTCCAATTCGATCAGGTATTCATCCGGACCGGCCTTTGTGCCAGGAGGATTACCAGGTGCGTCATTGAATGTCACCTCAGTGGAAAGACTCGTCTTCCATTCCGGAAAAGACACGAGATACTTGCAATTAAACGTCGGGCTGACGACGGCGAAACGGGTATTTGGGCGAGCCGGCGCGCTGATGTGAACCACCAGCTTAGCTTTGTCCTTCAAAACGAATGCCTGGGATTCAGCTTCTTGATCTGATGGTCCGGAACCGACCGCCGAACTGCTTTCTTTGCTTTGACCATCGCTATCGCCGGTGTCATTTTCATTTTTCACAAGAACCGGGCCGGCCTCGTCAAAGTAGAGCACTCGGAAATCCTGGACTTCTATTTCACGGGTTGCGTTTCCGCCGGGTCCCCAGTTGTCAACCCCTTCAAGGGTCACCGGCACCGGCCCGCCATTTGAAGCGAGCAGACGGATTCCCCCGTCAGGAGGCGGTTTCCAGTCCACTCCCTTATCATCTTGAATCACGTCCGTATCACCCGCGACCACGACCTTTGACCCGGTCTCTTGCTCCTCAAAAAATACCGGATAGGATCGATCTTTTTCAGGATCGGAGGCGGACTTGCCGAAAGCCGGGCTGGTCAGGGTGGCGCATTGTCCGGTCGTCAAATTCGTCGTTTCTTGAGCCGTTCGGGAAACTCGAATCCAAACTTGATCGCCAACAGCATACGGACCGGCGGGATTGATCCAGTTGTCTTCGAGGTTAACCGCTAAATCAACCACCTTAACCGACAGGCTAGTGTGATCCGGAGCCAGTCGGCATTTGGCGTCATCTTCGACCTCGAGACTGATGGTGGCCCCGGTTGCGATAACCGTGAGCGGTACCGCAATTTCCGCTGTTTTGGCGCCATCTTGAAAGGCAACATAGAACGGCGGTTTCCCGGGATCAAGCGGAGCAGCGGGATCACTTGTATCTTGCTCGGGGCCAAACAAATCCGGATCAGATGTGATTTTCACCTTGGACCCGCCCTGAACCGCCGCTTGATCGAGGCTGAGCACGAGGGTGGGTTTTTCGGTGACGCGGAGCTCGTAATGACCGGCATCATCGGCCATTACCTTATCTTTTATGGGCTGAGCAGCATGAAATTGTACTTGGGGGAAGGGCCTGAGGTCTATCTTAACCGTGGCATTTTTCTCATCAAGGGTCACCTCGGAATCGTCGAGCGCCTGGAGCTTGAGTTCAATAAATTTTTGTTCTGAAATTTCTCCGGCGATTTCGACGTCGATCTCGGCGGTATTGGAAATGCGATCAAACCTGACTTCGTAAACTTCTTCATCGTCGGCATCGGGATTGGCGGGAAAAATGCCCGCGTCCGTGGTAATTCGAGCAACAGCTTTATCGCTTTGGGCCGGACCGGTCAACCCAACACGAAGCTTGAACTTGTCGCCCTGATAGAAGTGAGTGGCCGGCTGTGTCATCTTCCCGCCGGGAAAAGCCTTGAATCCTACCTTGAGGTCCTGAGACGCATCGGCTCCCGCTACGGAGCTCAGTAACCTTTCAAAGGCTGACGGTTTCTCTTCCGGTTCTTCCTCAGCTCCTTCTTCGGCTTCTTCCTC
>CAZWGY010000254.1:0-6785 GCA_964633575.1 uncultured Desulfobacteraceae bacterium | reverse complement strand
AATTAAAATTTCTGAGCATCCTGAAAGATCTCGTCGATCTCCGCGTCAGTGTAGTCGAAAATAAACTCGCCGTCCTCTTGAAGTTTCTGGATGAAGTCCATCCGGGTATATCCCGCCAGCTCAGCCGCCTTGCCAAGAGAAAGCTTTCGTTTGCGGTAAAGATAGAGTGAAGTTGAAAACATCACTTCCCGGGTGAAATCGTCCTTGGATGCATCCAATGATGAAAGAGATGAAATGCGATGGCGCTGGATGGCCCGAACAATGATCATGGCCATCGTCTCCATTATCGCAGACCGGGCGATGGCGTCAAGGATGGGGAAAGGGATACGCCATGGGGACCGGACCTTAGGGGCGGCCGGCGAGCCGCCCCCTATTTTTGACCGCTCAGGTCAAATCAAAGACAATCGGGACTTCCAGGGTCATGGGGCCGGTGAGGAGCCCGTCGGGGGGGCGGGGAAAGGGGGATGCCTTGCGGATGGCCGACAGGGCGGCGTCGTTTAAGACCCGGTGCCGTGAGGGCTCCACCAGGGCCAGGTTGCCCACCCGCCCGTCGGGTCCAATGACAAACCGGACCACCACCGTTCCTTCGATCCGCCGGCGCCGGGCCTGATGGGGGTAATGCTTCCGGCTTTCGATCCGGGACCGGATGCGGGCGAGATAGTCGGCTCTGGCGTTTGGGTCCGGTTCGGGAGCCGCGAGTGAAGGGGCAGGTTGAGGCGGTGCCGGCGAGGCCACCGGAACCGGTGCCGGCGGCGGATTCCAGTCAGCAATGGCCGGCGCGGAAACGGTCGGGGCGGCCGGCGCGGAGACCGGCGGAGCAGGCGCCGGGGGCGCTTTGGGGGCCGAGGTTTCCGCCGGCGGCGGGGGCGTCGGTTGAGGGGTGATCGGCCGGACCTTCGGGGCGGGAGCGGTCTCGGCGGGCGGGGGCGGCGTCGGCTGGACGGGCGGGCGAGGGATGGATCGGGCCGGCGGTCGCCGGGGCGCCCGGACCGTCAGTTCGATGGGCGGAGTGGGCCGGGGCGGGGTCAGCCCGGAGACCTGGATCAGAACCCCGGCGTGAATCCCGATGGAGACGAGGATCAGGCCGCTCAGGAGCCAGTTGGGGCGGTCCGTCCTGCGCTGGTCAGCCACCGCTTTGCTGATTTCCATTTCAATGCCTCCGTTCGGTGGCCAGGCTGAGCCGGCCGGCGCCGGCCGCCTTGGCCACGTCCATCACCCGGACCGCCTTGTCCAGCTCCACGGACCGGTCCGCCTTGATCACCACCAGCCGGTCCGGGTCTCCCGCGATCCGGGATTGTATCTCGTTGAAAAGCTCGTGTAAGGGCACTTCGCGGTCTCCCATGAAAGCCCGGCCAGATTCGTCCACCACGATGGTGATCTCGGTCTGGTTCTGAGTCCGGGCCGCGTCGGCCCGGGGAAGTTTGACGTCGATGCCCTCTTCAACCATGAAGTTGGTGGTCAGCAAAAAGTAGATCAGGAGCAGAAAGACGATATCGATCAGGGAGGTCAGCGGGGCCTGGACGGCGTACCGGGGCCGCTTTTTTCGATGGACCAGCATGGATCAGACCGCCTTTCGAACCGTCAGGCTTTTTAAAAACCGGACGGTGCCGTCCTGGAGCCGGGCCTCATAGCGGTCCACCTGAGCGGCGAGGTAGCTGTGAGCCACCAGGGTCGGCAGGGCCACCGTCAGGCCCAGGGCCGTGGTGAGCATCGCCTCCCATATCCCGCCGGCCAGGACCGCCGCGTTGACCTTCCCGCCCATTTCCTGGATGACCATAAATGCCTTGATCATCCCGATGACCGTCCCCA
Source organism: uncultured Desulfobacteraceae bacterium (assembly GCA_964633575.1). GTDB lineage: Bacteria > Desulfobacterota > Desulfobacteria > Desulfobacterales > JAABSP01 > CAYNGG01. The sequence continues at coordinate 4,976 of CAZWGY010000254.1, read as the reverse complement.
GGAGCCCCAACAGGGGGGCGATGTTGGCGATGGTGGCCAGGGCCTGGAGATACCGGGACAGGTCCCGGACCTCCCGCTCGGCCGCGTGGACCAGCACCGTCTCCAGGGTTTCCCGATCCCCGTCCATCACATCGAGTCCCTGGACCAGGACCCGGCCCATGGGGGACCGGCTGTGTTGAGCCGTGGACATGGCTCCCGCCGGGTCGTCGGCCTCCACCCGAGCCGCCACGTCCCGGTCCACGGACCGGCCCCGCCGGCGCAGGATCGCAAACCGGATGGTCCGCTCCAGGAAAATAGCCACCGCCAGCACCGAGCACAAAATGATCGGCACCACCAGGACCCCGCCCTTCTGGATCAATTCAAGCATTCAGTCCCCCGCATCCTTCAGTCGTCCTCCGCCGCCGGCCCGGATTCCAGATCGGCCACCCCGTCGAAATCGAGGTCTTCCAGCCGAATCCGGACCTCTTCGTTGTCGTCGTATATCTCCCAGAGATCGGGCCGGCCGTCGCCGTTCCGGTCCTCTTCCACGTAAGCGATCCGGCCGTCGGCGTAGTGAAACCAGACCTCGGTCTCGCCGTCGCCGTCCGAATCGGTCTCGGCCCGGACCGCCGTCTCCGTCTCGTCGAAATACCAGGTGATCCGGGCGTCGTCGCCGCCGTCGGCGGGACCTTCGGACCGGATGATCCGCCCCGATTCGTCAAAGACCTCGATTCGGGCCGCCGTTCCGTCGGCCCCCAACTCCTCCCGGCGCCGGACGGTTTTTTTAATGTAACCGGTCCGGGAATCGGGCTGGCCGTCGCCGTCGGCATCGACTTCGATCACAAGGTCCCAGTCCGGCCGGTCCAGATGCCGGGTCGTTTCGAACCGGCCGTCACCGTCGGTGTCCGTCAGGACCCGGACCCGCTTTTCGTCCTCGTAAACGGCCCGCTCATCGATTTGGCCGTCTCCGTTCCGGTCGGCTTCGATCCGCGTCAGGCGCCCGTCGGCATATTGGCTCCAGAGATCCGGTTGACCATCGCCGTTGGTGTCCTGAATCGATGCCTTCATCCGCCCCGCCTCGTCAAAGGTGATCGTGGTTTCATCCCGTCCGTCGCCGTCACCGTCAACGGTCTGCTCAACCGGCCGGCCGGATTCGTAGCGGGTGACGGTCCGGGCCTTTCCATCGGCACCGGTTTCTTCGACCCGGACGATATCGCCGTCGGCAAAATGAGTGATCCGCTCGCCGCCATCGGAACCGCCCGACGGCTCCCGGATCAGGCGGGGCCGGCCGTTCCCGTCGAGCTCGGTGATCCGATCAACCCGGCCGTCGCCGCTGGTGTCCGTCTCCCGCCGGACCGGCTTTCCCGACTTGAAAAAGACCGTCACCTCGAGGGTTCCGTCGCCGTCGTCATCCCGTTGCCGGCGGACGGCTGTGCCGTTTTCGTAATGGGTGATCCGTTCGGGCCGGCCGTCTTCGTCCGCGTCGATCTCCGTCCGGATCACCTCGCCGGCTCGATAGACCCGACGGGTTTCCAGGACGCCGTCGCCGTCCGTGTCATGGCGGCTGGTCCGGGGATTCCCCTCGGAATCATAGTGGAAAACCGCATCCGCCCGGCCGTTGCCGGTTTCGTCCACCCGGCGGACCGTCGGCCGTCCGTTTTCATATTGGTCCCAGAGGTCCGGCCGGCCATTGCCGTCGGTGTCGGCTTCCGACGCGATGATCTTTCCGTCCCGGTAGCGGTCGGTGGTGTCGAGCCGCCCGTCTCCCGTGGTGTCCCGCCGCCACGTCCGGGGCTGCTCCCCGTCGTCGAAGTCGATAACGGCAACCGTCCGTCCCCGGGCGTCGATCCGTTCCTGGCGGGTTCGCTTTCCGTTCGTGAAATGATCCGTCCGGTCGATCCGGCCGTCTCCGTCGGTGTCCCGTTCGATCCGCGTCAACCGGGTATTTTCGTAATGCTGGACCGCCTCCGGAGTGCCGTCGCCGTCCGAATCGATCTCCAGCCGGACGAGGTCCCCGTCGGCGTCGATATGAGCGACCCGGTCGGGCCGGCCGTCACCGTCCACATCCTGTTGAATCCGACGCCCCTCGGCCCCGGCCATCTGACCGAAAAGGAGCAGGCCGGCCCAGAGGACCACCGGGATTGATCTTTTCAAAATCTGATTGATTTCAAACATTGGCGCTAATCCAAATAAAAACGGCCACGACCACCCCCTACTGTCGGGGCGGGCCTTCGTGGCCGATTTTCGCGATATCGATATGTTCAATTCAAACCGTTTAGTGCCTTCATGGCACCGATTCCGGACATCCTGCATACACCGAAGAAACGGGGGGTGTCAACCAAAAGATCGGGGCTAAAGCAGTCTTTGTCTCAAAACAAACGGGCGATCTCATCCACCTCGAACCGGGGCCAGGGGACGGAAACCCCTTCCCGGAAGGCTTGAATCCCCGGCGGTTCATCGGTCACCTCCCCGATGGCGGTCACGGTGATTCCGGCGTCCCGGATGGCATCGGCGAGGGCCTCGGCGCCGTCGGGCCGGCAGGCGATGAGGAGGCTTCCCGACCCGATGAGCCCCAGGGGGTCCACCGAGAGGAGTTCCCCGATTCTCCGGGTTTCGGGGTAGATCGGGATGGCTTCCGTTTCCACCCGGATGCCGTGGCCCCCGGCGATGCTCAGTTCCTCTAAGGCGGTGGCCAGGCCCCCTTCGGTGATGTCGTGCATGGCGCTGGTGCCGGGGACCGACGCGGCGATCCGGGCCTCGGTAAGGATGCTGATCTCGTCTAAAAAGGCTTTGCACCGGTCGATCTCCTCGGCCGTCATCCCCTTGTTTTGAAGCTGATCCCCGAGTTCCCGGGCGATGATGGAGGTGCCTTCCACCGAGACGCCTTTGGTGATCAGAACCCGGTCGCCGGGGCGCATCCGCCGCTTGTCGATGAGGTCCCGCCGGGCCACCGTGCCGGCGAGGGTTCCGGAAATCACCGTTCGCGATACGGCGTCGGTGATCTCCGTGTGGCCGCCGCAGAGGGTGATCCCCCACCGCCGGCAGACCGTTTTCAGATCGTTCAAGACGGCGAAGACCTGAGCCGCCGATATCCCGACGGGCAGGAGAAGCGTGGTCAAAAGCCAGCGGGGAGCGGCTCCGGAGGTGGCGATGTCGTTGGCATTGATAAGGACCGCGTAATGGCCGATGGCGTCGGTGGCGAAGGTGATGGGGTCCGACTTGAGGATCAATACTTCCTCGGCGTTCACGTCCACGGCGGCGATGTCCTCGCCGATCCCCGGATTGATGATCACCGACGGGTCGTCGAAGCCGAAATCGTCCAGGAACTCCTTGAGGAGCGCATTGGGGAACTTCCCCGCCGGCAGGGGGCGGCCCAGCCGGATGATGTCCGAGAGCTCCGAAAGCCCGGAGATGACGAAATCGGCGTCGGCCGCCGCCGTTTTTTTGTCGGGGTCGCTCAAAAAGACGGTGATGGCCCCGGCGGCCTGGCCGGCCTCGACGTCGAAGATGAAGTCGCCCACCATCAGAATCTCGTCGGGTGGAACGTCGAGCCACCGGGCCGCCATCAGGATGCCGTCGGGACTCGGCTTGGGCTTGATCGAGTCGTCCCGGGAGATGATCAGGTCGAAGTCGTCCGCTCCGATCCCGTCGAAGTTTTTCAGGGCCGCCGAGATCGAGGCGAAGCTGTTCCGGGTGATAATTCCGATCTTGATTCCCATGGACCGGATGGCGTGGATGGTCTCCTCGGCCCCGTCGTTGGGAGCGGACCGGGAGGCGGCCGCCTGTTCGAGCCGGTCCAGGGCATCCCTGGCCTCGGCCTGTTGACGAGGGTCCGTCATCCGGTCGATGAACTCGAGGACCGGCTCGTGGAGGGGACAGCCGAGGGAATTTTTGATGTCGGTGAAATCGAGGGCGCCGGGCCGGGTGAGGGTCCCGTCAAAGTCGAACAGGACGGCGCCGACGCGAAAGGATCGGGTTTGGGAAAGTCGATCTGCCATTTTTAAAAAACGATGCCCACGTATCCCACGAAGGAGTCGTCCGGGTTTTTCTCGTAGGATGTGGCGTAGCTCAGGGATTCGGCGGTCTCGGCGCCCATGGCCTTCCCGGCGGTTAATGCCGTGGCCGCCGCTCCGGCACAGCAGGCGTTATGGTGATCCAGCCCTTCCCGGATCACCGCCTCGGGGTCCATGGCCAGCATGGCCTCGATGATCCGCCGGTCGTTTTCGAATCGAACCCAGTCCACCGCGGCCCGGCCCCGCCCCTGGGGCTCGAACCCGTAATTGACCCCGTAATGGGTGAGGTCGGTGGAGCCGAGGACCATCACTTTGAGGCCGCCTTCCCGGACGATATCGGCCAGGGCGAGTCCAATTTCCAGGGAATTGATCGATGGCGGCACCCCGATGGGAACGAATTGAGCGTCGGGCAAAAAATACCGGATAAAGGGGACCTGGAGCTCGATGGTGTTGTCCCGGGCAAAAACCCCCGGCGACTCGACCTTGAAGGAAAACCGGGCCATGAGCGCCGCGGCCAGGACCTCGTCGATCTGAAGGGGGCCAAAGGGGGACTCCCAGGCGCCCTCGGGCATGATGTAGCTCGGCGAACCCGGCGGCAGGTGCATCCCGAAGACGACCACCGTGTCCGGGGGCGGGCCGGCGGCCAGACAGTGGATGACGTTGCAGGCGATGCTCCCGGAGAAAACCCAGCCGGCATGGGGGACGATCCCGCCAACAAGGGGCGCTCCGGTCATCCCGCCCGAACCATCCTTTAAAAATGCCTTGATCTGCTGCTCACACTTCTCCGCCGTGCCGGGATACCAGCTTCCGGCAAACACTGCGTTGCGGGTGTTCATGGCTTTCTCCTTACCGTTTGGGGGTAACGCCGCTATCGACACGGCCCGGTCGGGGGATTGCGATGGGCATCAGGATGCCGCTGAACCGGTCAGGACCGGTAAACGCAGGATACTCCATCCGGGATAGGCTGTAAACCGTTGGGGGATG
>CAZWGY010000253.1:0-6816 GCA_964633575.1 uncultured Desulfobacteraceae bacterium | reverse complement strand
CCTATTCACCTGAATATCATATATCGAAACCGATGGCAAAAAGCCCCGCTCCGAATTTCCGCCGGTCATGGCTTGACATCGGTCAATAGTTTTTATATGACATTCAATAATTATATTGTCTTTGGACCGTTCCTGGACCTTATCGTCAACCCGAACTGTAACCGCCATTACCCTCAGCGTCCATCTTGCCGCGCCGTCCCGGATGGTGCAGTGGAGGAGACCATTCCGTCATGAACCGACGATCCTTCCTGAAGCTCGCGGGCATCGGCAGCCTTTCCATCGCGGCCGGCTGCACATCCCGGCCCGACAACACCCTCTATAGCCTGGTCAACGCCCCGGACGACATGGTGACCGGCCGGGCTTCGTGGTATGCCACCACCTGCCGGGAATGCCCGGCCGGCTGCGGGGCTCTGGCCCGGGTTCGGGAGGGCCGGGTCGTCAAGCTCGAAGGGAACCCGCTCCACCCGATCAACCAGGGGACCCTCTGCATGCGTGGCCATGCGGCCCTCCAGGGGGTTTACAACCCGGACCGGGTGGTGGTCCCCCGGCTCCGGGTCGGCAACCAGTGGGAGCCGATTCCCTTTGCCCGGGCGAACCAGATCCTTCGGGAGCGGACAGAGGCGGCGGCCGCCGCCGGGGATGGACGGGTCCGGATGCTCACCGAGGTCACCGGAGAAACCCTCGCCGGGCTGTTCAACCAGGCCCTTTCGGCGTGGGGGTCCGGCCCGGCGTTGACCTTCGAACCCCTGGGCTGCGAGTCCCTCAAGACCGCTCACCGGACTTTGTTCGGGATCGACGGCCTCTTTTCCTACCGGATCGACGATTCCGACCTCCTGATCTCCCTGGGAGCCGACTTTCTGGAGACCTTCCTCTCCCCGGTGGAATACGCCCGGCAATTCAAGGCCATGCACGGCTACTCGGATTGCGGCAAGGGGGCGTTCGTCCACCTGAGCCCGACCCAGAGCCTTACGGCCGCCAACGCCGACCGGTGGATTCCCGTGGCACCGGGGTCCGAATCGGCGGTTGCCCTCTTCTTGGTCCGGGAGGCCCTGGCGGCCGGCCGGGGAGAGGCTCTCCCGGCCGAGATCCGAAAGTCGATGGCCGAAGCCGCCGCGCCTTACACTCTTGATGAAGCCGCCCGGATCGCCGGCGTGGAGGTCGATGGCCTGATCACCCTGGCCAAGCGGCTCCTATCGGCCGATCGTCCCCTGATCCTCGGGGCGGGGCCGGCCACCATCGATCCCCTGAAGGCCGACCTTTCAGCCCTACTCCTCAACCTCGCCCTCGATCCGGCCCTCTCCCGGATCGACTTTTCAGTCCGGCCTCGGGTCGAAACCGCCGCCCGCCGGGCCGAGGTTTTCGACTTTTTCAAGTCGCTGGGATCGGCTGACGTGGCCCTCCTTTACAACGTCAACCCGGTTTACGCCTTCCCGCCGGCTTCGGGGGCCGCCGAGGCCCTCCGCGACGAGGGAACCTTTGTGGTGGCCTTCTCCGCCTTTATGGACGAAACCGCCCAGGTGGCTGATCTCGTCCTTCCCGTCCGCCTCCCCCTGGAGCTCTGGGACGAATACGGCGGCCGGACCGGGTTGTTTTCCACCCTTCAGCCGGCCATGGGCCGGTTCCACGGGGTGGCCCACGTCGGTGATGTCCTTTTGGAAACGGCCTTTGCCCCCGAGGACCGGCCGGCGCCCGACTACCGGACTTATCTGGTCGGCCGGTTGATGGATACCGGTCGGTTGACCGACGAGCGCGACTGGGTCGAAACGGTCCAGCACGGCGGCAAGCTCCCGACGACGCCCCGGACGGACCGGGATCGTCCGCCGGTCCGGCTCCCGCCCGAAACGGTGGCGCTGCTCAAGACGCCCCCGGCCCCGGCATCCGACGCTCTTATCCTCACGGCCGCCCCGACCCTCCGGCTGTTCGACGGCCGGGGCGCCAACCGGCCCTGGCTCTGCGAGATCCCCGATCCCCTCACCAAGGTCGCCTGGGGCTCCCCGGTCCGGATGCACCCGACCCGGATGGCCTCGGCGGGCCTGGTTCAGGGAGATCTGGTGGAAATCGTTTCGGACTCGGGAACCTTTATAGCGCCGGTTTACGAGACCGCCGGGATACGGCCGGGAGTGATAACGGTCGATCTGGGCTGGGGTCATTGGGGATTCGGCCGGTATGCCGACGGAACCGGGGTTTCGCCCTTGCCGGCCCTCTCCGCCGAACCCGACCCGGCCACCGGCGGCCCGCGCTTCTGGGCCGACGGGGTGACGGTCAAGCGGACCGGGCGCACCGAAACCATCGCTCATACGGACGGCAGCCGGTACCGCCATGGACGGTCCATCGCCCTGACGGTCCCTCTGGCGGCGGCCGCCACCCCTCATCCGAAGCACGGGCTGGCCATGCACGATTTCCCCCTGGTCCCGCCCCTGCCCGAGGGATACGATCCCCGCCGGGACGTTTACCCGCCTCACGACCATGACGGCTACCGATGGGCCATGGTCGTGGACACCGACCGGTGCATCGGCTGCGGGGCCTGCGCGGCGGCCTGCTACGCCGAAAACAACGTCGGCGTGGTGGGTCGTAAGCGGATGATCGAGGGGCGGGAGATGTCCTGGCTGGCGATCCAGCGGTACCTCGATGACGACCATCCCGAGCGGGTAACCTTTCTGCCGATGATGTGCCAGCACTGCGACAACGCTCCGTGCGAGTCGGTCTGCCCGGTTTACGCCCCCCATCATTCGAAGGAAGGCTTGAACAACCAGATATACAACCGCTGCATCGGCACGCGGTTTTGCTCCCAGAACTGCCCTTACAAGGTCCGCCGGTTCAACTGGTTCGACTGGTCGTGGCCCGAGCCGCTCAACCAGCAGCTCAACCCCGAGGTCACCGCCCGGAGCAAGGGGGTGATGGAAAAGTGCTCCTTCTGCGTCCAGCGGATCAAGGACGCTCACGGGGTGGCGACCGCCGAGGGTCGGGCCATTGCCGACGGCGAGGTGATTCCGGCCTGCGTCCAGACCTGTCCCACCGGGGCCTTGACCTTCGGGAACCTGATGGATGATTGTAGCCGGGTGGCTCGGCGGATGGCCGATCCCCGGGCCTACCAGGTTCTCGGCTATCTCAACACCAAACCGGCCGTGATCTATCTGAAGAAAGTGGTCCAGGAAATCTAACCGTGGAGGACGACGACCATGGCTGAGCTGACCTTTTCCCGGATCGACGGGACCGTTCTAGACACCCTGACCCCGCCCTGTCGGGCCTATTGGCTGACCTTGGGAGCCCTGGCCGTGGGTATCCTCATCGGCGTGGCCTGCTGGAGCTACCAGATTCTGGTGGGCATCGGCGTCGGCGGCCAGAACAATCCCGTGGCCTGGGGCACCTACCTGATCAACTTCGTCTTCTGGGTGGGGATCGCCCATTCCGGGACCCTGATCTCGGCCATCCTCTACCTTTTCCGGGCCGGCTGGCGGAACCCGATCGCCCGGGCCGCCGAGACCATGACCGTCTTCGCGGTCTGCACGGCCGGACTCTTTCCGCTGATCCACCTGGGCCGGGTCTGGGTGGTCCACTATATGCTCCCCTACCCCAACCAGCGGAACCTCTGGCCGAATTTCCAGTCGCCCCTCGTCTTCGACCTCATCGCCATCAGCACTTATCTCACCGTCAGCTCCCTGTTCTGGTACACCGGGATGCTCCCCGACATCGCCACGGCACGGGACCGGGCGGCCGGCTGGCGGAAGCGGTTTTACACGGTCCTCTCCCTGGGCTGGACCGGTGAGCACGAACAGTGGCGGCATTACTCCCGGGGCTACCTCTTCTTCGCGGCCCTGGCGACCCCCCTGGTCATCTCGGTCCACAGCGTGGTCTCCTGGGACTTTGCCCTGGCAATCGTCCCCGGCTGGCACTCGACCATTTTCGCACCCTACTTCGTGGCCGGGGCCATCCACTCCGGGCTGGCCATGGTCATCACCCTGATGATCCCGCTCCGGGCCATCTTCAACTACCGGGAGATCATCACCGACGATGTTTTGGACAATGTGGCCAAGACGATCATCCTCACCGGCCTGATCGTCGGCTTTGCCTATGCCACCGAATACTTCATCGCCTGGTACAGCCACAACATCGTTGAGATCGAGTCCTTCCGGTGGCGGGCGGTGGGCGACTACTGGGTCGCGTTCTGGATCATGGTGGTCTGCAACAGCCTGGTGCCGCTCCTCTTTTTCTTCCGGAAATTCCGGCGGAGCGTTCCCTGGCTCTTCGGGATCTCGATTCTGGTCAATATCGGGATGTGGTATGAGCGGTTCGTGATCATCGCCGGGGGACCGGCCCACGACTTCATGCCTCACTCCTGGGGGCTCTACAGGCCGTCGGCGGTGGAGTTCGGGATCATGCTCGGCACGTTCTGCATGTTTTTCTTTCTCTTTCTCCTATTTGTCAAACACCTCCCCTCCATCTCCATGACCGAGATGAAGGAGACTCTGGACACGGGAGCGGACCATGCGGGTTAAACGATACGTCATGGGGCTTTTCCTGGAGGAGTCCCGGGCCGTGGGGGCCATCGAGGCGCTCAAAGGGAGCCGGTACGCCATCCACAAGGTCCACAGTCCGGTGCCGAGCCACCGGATCATGGAGGCCCTCGAATTGCCCAAGAGCAAGGTGGGGTTCTTTACCCTGACCGGCGGGTTCATCGGGTTTTTCACCGGGATCTCCCTGGCGGTCTTCACGGCCACCCAGTGGAATCTCATCGTCAGCGGCAAACCGGTGGTGGCGTTCATCCCGTTTTTCATCGTCGGGTTCGAATTTACCATCCTCTTTGGCGTCATCGGCAACGTCATCGGACTGCTGACCCAGAGTCGCCTTCCCCGGTGGAAAAACCTCCGGCAGTACGACGAGCGGTGCTCCGGGGAGCACTACGGGGTGGTGGCCGCCTGTGAGGACGGGGAGCAGGACGACCTGGCCGCCTTTTTCAGGGACCGGGGCGGGGAGACGAAGCGGATCTACGTTTACTAACCCCTCGCTTCACCCTTAACGCGCATCACGGAAACGGATACGACGGGCATGGAAAAAGACGCGACAATCCAACGGGGGCTCTGGTTTTCAGCCTTTGCCGGGCTGATTCTCCTCGGGACGGCCAGCTTTATTTACCTGGTCAACGGCCACCACCCGGAAACGGCCTGGCGGGCTTATCACATCAACTTCCTGCTCTGGTCGGCCATTGCCCAGGGAGGGCTGCTCTTTTCCATGGTCATGCATGTGGTCAAGGCCCGGTGGAGCGGGCCCCTGGCCCGGCTCTCGGAGTCCTTCGCCGCCTTCTTCCCCATCTCGTTTGTCCTCTTTTTGATCCTGTTTCTCGGGCGGGAGTCGATCTTTCCCTGGCTCCACCATGACCTCCACGGCAAGGAGGTCTGGCTCAACATGCCGTTTCTTTTCACCCGGGACGCCATCGGCCTATTGATCCTCTACGGCCTTGGATTCGCCTATCTGACGCAGGTGCTCCGGCTTTCGGTCAACCCCCGGTTTACCGGCGGAGGGCTCCGGTCCGCCGCCATCCGGCTGCTCCGCCGGGGCGAAACAGACGGAGAGATCATCCGGTGGCGGATGACGGTCTTCGCGGTCCTTTATATGCTCGCCTACGCATCGGTCCTGTCCCTCATCGGCTTCGACCTGGTCATGAGCATGGATCCCCACTGGATTTCCACGCTTTTCGGGGCTTACTCGTTTGTGAAGGCTTTTTACATTGGCCTCGGAGCCCTCTTGGTCCTGGCGTCGGTGGTCTGGCTGACCCAGGGGGACCGGGCCGGGCTCACCCCCGACCACTTCCACGACTTGGGCAAGCTCTTTTTCGGGTTCTGCCTCGTCTGGGCCGATTTCTTTTATTGTCAGTTTGTAGTCATCTGGTACGGCAACCTCCCCGAAGAGGCCGCCTACGTCATTGAACGGACCATGACCCTGCCCTGGCAATCCCTGGCCTGGGCGGTCTTTATCCTCTGCTTTGTCGTTCCCTTTTTCATTCTCCTGAACCGGGCGGTCAAACGCCGGCCGGCGGTGATGATGGTCCTGGCGTCGGCCATCATCGTCGGGATCTGGCTGGAGCACCTCTTGCTTTTGGGACCGACCTGGCACGGCCATCCCGCCGGCCTGCCGCTCGGCATCTGGGACGCGCTGATCACCCTGGGCTTTTTCGGCCTGATGGCCGCCGCGGTCACCGCTTACTTGAATCTCTTTCCCGAGCTCGTCCGAGCCCCCCGCGGGGAGGTGCACTGATGGACCTGATCACCACCGCCAAAAACGCGGCCACGGCGGTTTACGAAAACCGAGGGCCGATCTTTTTCACGGGACTCTGCGCCGCCCTGGTGGTCCTCTTCCTCTACTTCTTCTACGCGCCCCCGGCGGCCACCGGCATTGGACCGGCCCAGCCGATCCCCTTCAGCCACCGGGTCCACGCCGGAACCAAGGCCATTTCCTGCGAGTTCTGTCATCCCTACGCCGGCCGGTCCGCCTTTCCGGGGATGCCGCCGGTGGGCAAGTGTCTCTACTGCCACAACCACATCATCGCCAAACATCCGGAAATCCAGAAGGAGCATCGCTATTTCGACACCAACACCCCGACCCCGTGGGTCAAGGTCAACTACATTCCGGAGCACGTCTTTTTCAAGCACTACCGGCACATCCGGAAAGGGGTCGAGTGCGCCGAATGCCATGGGCCCGTGGAGACCATGGACCGGCTCCCCCGAAACACCTTCCTGATGGAGTTCTGCATCGACTGTCACGAGAAGCGAAACGCTAACCTGGGCTGCTGGCTGGGGTGTCATAATTAGGGGATGGGAG
>CAZWGY010000252.1:0-6895 GCA_964633575.1 uncultured Desulfobacteraceae bacterium | reverse complement strand
GGGGAGGGGTTGGATGAGCCGGGCGAGACGAATGGCCCAAACGATGATCATGGCCCCCACTACCCATGACCCATGACCCATGACCCATGACCCACTACCCATGACCCATGACCCATGACCCATGACCCATTACCCATTACCCATTACCCATTTTTTTAGCTTGACATGCTGATACGATTGTGATTAGTTTAGTGGGTTAATGTTATGGATTTAAAGTGGGTTTATCCAGATCCAAACGGAGCCCCATTCAACCGACAGACGGAGGAGAACGAAAAAGATGAAACGGACCTATCAGCCCAGTCGAATCAAACGGGCCCGGAACCACGGATTCCTCAAGCGGATGGCCACCAAGGGCGGCCGGCGAATCATCAACCGACGTCGGGCTCGAGGGAGAAAGCGCCTGTCGGCCTGATGCCGGCATCGGCGGCGGCCCTTTCGTGCGATTGACTTTCACAAAGGCGGACCGGCTCCGTAAGCGTTCGGAATTTCTCAGGCTCGCCCATTCCGGACGCCGGGTGCATGGCCGCCATTTTCTTTTAAACGGTCTCCCCAGCTCCGCCGACCGCGGGCGGCTGGGGATCACCGTGACCAAAAAAGTCGGCCCCGCCGTGACGCGCAACCGGATCAAGCGATACTGCCGGGAGTTTTTTCGACATCATCGGCATCAGTTTCCGGGCCATTGGGACATCAATATCATCGCCAAACGATCCGCCGCCAAGCTGACCGCCGCCGAAACGGCCAACGACCTGTCAGCGATCATAAGTAAGCTGCCGAGGTGACCCATCATGCGTCGAGCTTGTGCCACCCTGCTGGTGTGGCTGATTCGGGCGTATCAGGTAGTCGTGTCGCCGATGCTCGGACCGACCTGCCGATTCATCCCATCCTGCTCCGACTACGCCCTCGAGGCGATCCGTCGGCACGGTGCCGCCAAGGGGTCGATGCTCACCGCTCGCCGACTGCTCAAATGCCACCCGTTTCATCCCGGGGGATTTGACCCGGTTCCCTGAGACCCTCGCCCTCTGACGACGGATCCGTGAAGACGACTCTTTGCCGCCCGGCAACCATTTAGGAGATAACAATCAAATGGAACATGTGCGACTCTTGCTGGCCCTGGTGCTTTCTTTCCTCGTATTTTTTCTCTGGGAGTTCTTCTTTGTGGATCGGGAGGCCATCCAGCCGCCACCGACGCCGACACCGACCGAGCAGCCCGCCGACGTCGCCGACACCCCGCGGCTTCCGCCCGGGCCTCAGACCGAACCCATCCCGGGGCCGGCGGTCATCCCGACGCCTGAGCCTACCGTGCCGGTTCAGCCCGTCTCCACTTCCCGGACCATCACCGTCGAAAACGACATCTACCGGGTCCGGATTTCCGAAGCCGGGGCGGTCTGGACTTCCTTTGTGCTCAAGGACTACCGGGAATCCGTGGCTGAAACGGCTCCCCTCAAGGAGCTGATCGGGGAGACCGTGCCGGGAGGGAGCGTCCGGCTGGAGACCGCCGAGGGGGGAATCCCCGGCCTCGAGTCCGCTCACTTTACCGCCGAGCCGGCCACTGACTGGATCATGGTGGAGGAGGCTCCGAAGACGGTTCGATTCACCTGGCAATCTCCTGGTGGAATCATCGTGGAAAAGGCCTACACCTTCTCACCGGACACCTATCTGGTGGACCTGACCGTGCGGATCCACAACGGCTCCGACCGCCCCCTGACCGACCGGATGGCGTTCGTGCTGGCCGGAAAGCTTCAGACGGACCAGTCTCACTACGCCTTTGAAGGACCCAGCGCCCTTCTGGATCAATCCCTGGAACAGATCAAGGTCAAGAAGATCCCTGATCATCGCCGGACAAATGGGTTGATCCGGTGGGTTTCCATCGAAAAGCAGTATTTTCTCACCGCCCTCCTTCCAGCCCAGCCCGCCGCGGAATCGACCATGCGCCTCGGCCGGACCGAGGAAGGGGTCATTACCAACGCTTATGTGGCTCCTCGAAGCCCCGTGGCCCCGGGAGAAACCGGCCAGTACCAGGTGGACCTTTACTTCGGACCCAAGAGCCTCAAGATCCTGAGCGACCTTGACAAGAACCTGGCCCGGGTCATCGATTTCGGCTGGTTCGATATCATCGCCAAGCCCTGCCTCTGGCTGATGAACTTCCTCTACCGCTTCATCCCCAACTACGGGGTGGCCATCATCATCCTGACGACCTTCATCAAGCTGATCCTCTGGCCATTGGGCAACAAGGGGTATCAGTCGATGAACGAGATGAAAAAGCTCCAGCCGGAGATGGCCAGACTCCGGGAGAAGTACAAGGATGACAAGAAGCGGATGAACGAGGAGCTGATGGCCCTCTACCGGACTTACAAGATCAACCCTCTGGGGGGCTGTCTGCCGATGGTGCTCCAGATTCCCGTATTCATTGCGCTGTACCGGATGCTCTATGAGGCCATCGAGCTCCGGCACGCGCCTTTTGTGGGATGGATCAACGACCTTTCCTCACCGGACCGGCTCTTCCGCTTCAACGTGGACTATGTCCCGCTGATGCAGCCGCCCTATGGCATCCCGGTGCTCACCATCATCATGGGGGCCACCATGTTTTTCCAGCAGAAGATGTCTCCGCCCCCCGGTGATCCCACCCAGGCCAAGATGATGACCTTTCTGCCGATCGTCTTTACCGTGATCTTCATCAACTTCCCATCGGGTCTCGTCCTGTACTGGCTGGTGAACAACGTCCTGTCCATTGCGCAACAGTATTATATCGCTAAGAAGAAGTCTTAAGGTATGGAGGTGTTACCCCATGTCGCGTTGCCTGGAATTTGAAGATAAAATGGTCGATGCCGCCGTTGAAAAAGCCGCCCAGGAGCTCAACATCCCCAAGGACAAGCTGAAATACGATGTCATCTCCTACGGCTCCAGCGGGATCTTCGGCCTGGTGGGCACTAAAAAGGCCCGGATTCGCGTCACCCTGCCGGAGTCCGGCTCAAATCAGCCGGCCAACAAGCGGAAGCGCCGATCCGGCAAGCCCGCCCCCCCGGCCGCCGATGAGCTCCGGTCCGACAGCTCTGACGAGCAGATTTCCCAGGCCGTCTCATCCCTTGTCGAGGAGACCTTTCAAGCCAACGACGATCCCGACCCTGCCCCCGAGGCCCCGCCCACGCCGGCAGTGGAGGAGCCGCCCGAAGCCGATCCGCTTCCTCCGGCCGAAGATCCGTCCCCGACGATTGCGGCGGCGGTCCCCACGGACCCCGCCCTCCTGGAGATCGGCAAGGAAGCCGTCAGCCGGATCGTCTCCCACATCACCACCGGCGCCGAGGTCACCGCCCGCCGGGGTGAAGACCGGCTCTGCTTCGACATCCAGGGCGGCGAATCGGGCATCCTGATCGGGAAAAAGGGCCAGACCCTGGAGGCCATCCAATACCTGGTGGAAAAGATGGTCAACAGGCACCATCCCGAACGGGTCCGGGTCCAGGTTGACGTCGAGGGCTACCTCGACAACCGCCGCCAGCGTCTGGAGGAGCTGGCGGATCGGCTGGCCCAGAAAGCCAAGCGGAGTGGCAAGCCGGTAACCATCGGCCAACTCAATGCCCATGACCGGCGGATCGTTCACATCTCCCTGAAGGGCGATCCGGACCTTCGGACCCAGAGCATGGGGGAGGGCTTTTACCGAAAGCTGGTCATCTTCCCCAAAAAGCGGGGTCGGAAAAAGCAGGACGAGTGACCGTCCCGTTTTCCGTCATGGATCGGGACACCATCGCCGCCATCGCCACCCCGGCCGGCCGCGGCGGGATCGGGATTGTTCGGATCTCCGGCCCGGATGCCATCCCCATCGCCGAGGCCCTCTTTCACCCCGGAGCGGCCCCGGCCGAAGGCCGGCACCCCCTCGCCTCCCATCGCCTCTATTATGGCCGATTGGTGGACCCGGCGAACGGCCGCCTCATCGACGAGGTTCTCATGGCGGTCATGCGAGCCCCTCGATCCTATACCCGGGAGGATGTCGCCGAGATCCATGCTCACGCCGGCCCGGCGGTTCTCCAGGCCATCGTGGATCTGGTGATCCGCCAGGGAGCCCGACTCGCCGAGCCCGGTGAGTTCACCCGCCGGGCCTTTCTCAACGGGCGGATCGACTTGACCGAGGCGGAGGCAGTGATCGACCTCATTAACGCCCGATCCGAGGGGGCGAGGGCCGCGGCGGCCGGCGGCCTGGATGGACGAATTCGGGGGCGGGTAATTCCGGTTCGAGAAGCCCTTGCCGACGTTTTGGCCCGGTTGGATGCGGCCATCGACTTCTTCGACGAAACGGATGCAATGGATGACCCATCATCGGCCCCCTTTGATCGGCTGACCGACGGCGCCCTGGCTCCGCTGGACCGGCTTCTGGAAGGCGAACAGGCCGGACGGTGGCTCCGGGAGGGGCTCCGGGTCGTGGTGGCCGGCCGCCCCAATGTCGGCAAGTCGAGCCTGGTCAACGCCTTGATTCAGGAGGAGCGGGCCATTGTGACTCCCGTTCCCGGCACCACTCGGGACGCCATCGATGTGCCCTTAGAGATCTCCGGCGTCTCCCTGATCCTGACCGACACGGCCGGCCTCCATTCCACCGAAGACCCGGTGGAACGGATGGGGGTGGAACGGACCCGAGAGTATCTTTCCAAAGCCGATCTGGTCATCCTGACGGTCGCGGCCGACGAACCGCTGACCCCAGCGGACGATGCCGTTTACAATGCGATCGGGGACCGGCCCGCCATCCTGGCGGCCAACAAGTGGGACCGTCTGGCGGCCGGAGATGACCTTACCATCCCCGCCCACTGGTCGATCCCGGTCCGGGTCCGAACATCAGCGACCACCGGAGAGGGGGTTGCCGAGCTTCGGGCGGCCATCCAGAAAGATGTGGTCGATCGGGGATTAACCGATCCCGAAACCGGGATACTGCCGAACATCCGCCAGGCATCGGCCATCCGGAAAGCACGGGATGCGGCAAGCCGAGCCGCCGATGCCATGTCGGCCGGGATGCCGGCGGAAGTCATCACCATCGATATCCGTGAGGCCATGGACCACATCGGGACGGTGACCGGCGAGACGGCCGGCCCCGACATCCTTGACCGGATTTTCAGCCGGTTCTGCATCGGGAAATAGGATGTTCCACGTGGAACATCCATCCCCGGCGCCATCGGCTTTATCGACCCCAATCAATCGCAAGGTCAATGTTCCACGCCGAACATTGCTCCACTGAATTCAGGAGCACAAAAGGAGTCTCAACCATGGATGACCGGTTCTTCCCGTTTTTCGCACGATACGAGGCGATTCTCCAACAGGCCGACGACGCCTTTGCCAAGGTGGCGGCCGAATACCCGGACTGCGTCAAATGTCAAATCGGGTGTTCCGATTGCTGCTACGCCTTGTTCGACCTGACCCTCATCGAGGCGCTCTACATCAACCATCAATTCCTCACCCAACTCCCTCCGGGACAACAGGAAAGCCTTCGGGAAAAGGCCAACCGGGCGGACCGCCAGTCCTATAAAATCAAGCGGGATGCCTACAAACGGATGGAGTCCGGGGAGCCTGAGGCGGATATCCTGTCCCGAATAGCCCAGGAACGGATCCGTTGCCCTTTGCTCAACAACGACGACCAATGCGACCTCTACAAGTACCGCCCGGCCACGTGCCGGTTTTACGGTATCCCGACATCCATCCACGGCCGGGGCCACACCTGCGGTCTTTCGGGGTTTTCCGAAGGGGTTGCCTATCCGACGGTGAAACTGGACCTGATCCAGAACGCGCTCATCAGGATCTCAGAAGATCTCCTGGCGGCCATCGGAAGCCGTTACGTCAAGATGACTGAAATGCTGGTTCCGCTTTCAATGGCCATCATTACCGATTACAATGATGTCTATCTGGGGCTGCCCGGCGCCAAGGATGATGCTTCGGAGCCGGCTCCGAAATCCGCAACCCGAGACGGAGGTCCATGAGATGGCCGATAATTTCTCCAAAGCCGAGGTGGATGATCGGAAGCGAGCAATTTTCGAGAGCATGTCCGATCGCCGGCAAAAACACATTCTCAAGCGAGGCTATGATAAGTGGGACCCCTTTCAGGAGCCCAAAGACCCCATCGACATCCGACGGGACCCCACCCGCCGAACCACCCAGATGCTCGTCCGGGAATTCCTTCAGAGCCGATCATTCGAAGACTACAGCTCCCAGTACGGTGCGGGAGTCCTGGAAATCTGCCTGGGAATTATCAACGACGATGATCGGTACCGGGGGATGTTCGAGTTTTCCTGCTGGTACCATGACCTTCTTAAAAGGGAAGGACACCTGAAATAGCCCACGGAGGTGAGCCATGAAACAGAAATACACCATTATAAAGGACCCCGCCAAGGATGCTCTGGTCATCCAGGAATACGCGGAGCTGGACAAGGAAGCCATGTCTCTGCTCTGCGAGCAGTCCTATCCCCGCGAGACGGTCGAAGCCGCCATTCGGGGAGGCCGAGGCGCGGTCATCTCCGCCATCAGGACCCTCAACCTCTACCCCCCGCTGCCCTATACCCAGCGGATGGCTCAGGCGGTGATGGATCTTTACGACGCCGATGCCCCCGAGGGATCCACCGACCTCGTCTTCGACGACATGGAGGCCCTGCTCCGGGAGCCCGATCTGGCCGACGAGATTGATGACGTGGAAGACGATTCCGATGACCTCGACGATCTCCTCGACGAAGAGGACATCGAGGATGAATTCGACGATGACGATGCCATCGACCCGGTCAACTCGCCGCTGAAAATTGCCGACGACGATTCCCTCGACGTGGACGATGATTCCTGATCCATCGGGGCCGGTCATCCGGCCGGCCCTTTCCCGCCTTTCCGCTCCCTGACGGTCGTGGCTCCGCGCTTCGTCCCGGAAACGTTATCCCCT
>CAZWGY010000251.1:0-6910 GCA_964633575.1 uncultured Desulfobacteraceae bacterium | reverse complement strand
CCATTTAACAGCCTCAACTCCTTTTAATCTGAAAGCATCGCCCCGGAGGCCGTCATGACCGCCCGGATGGGCAACCGGGCGCTCAAGGCCCGGATGGAGCGATTGCTGGCCGAAGACGACCTTTCGGCGGCGATCCGGGAAATCCTGGAGATCCCGGCTCGACGGGCGGTCAACCCGCTTTTCGGGTTTTTCAACAACCGGGACCCGTGGGTCCGATGGCGGGCGGTGACCGCCATGGGCGCCGTGGTGGCCGATCTGGCCGAGGTCGAGATGGAGTCGGCCCGGGTGGTCATGCGGCGGCTGATGTGGAATTTGAACGACGAGTCCGGCGGGATCGGCTGGGGATCCCCCGAAGCCATGGGCGAGATCGTGGCCCGAAGCCGGCCCATCGCCGAGGAATTTGCCCGGATTCTCGTCTCCTACCTGATGACGGAGGGGAACTTCATCGAGCACCCGATCCTTCAGCGGGGGGTGCTCTGGGGGATCGGCCGGGCGGCCCGATCGCGGCCCGAGGCGGTCCGGTCCTCGGTCCCCGGCATCCGGGATTTTCTGGGCGCCGGCGAGGCCCCGCTCCGGGGCCTCGCGGCCTGGGCCGCCGTCCCCCTGGCGGACGACCGGCTGGCCCCCCCCTTGAAAACCCTTGACGGCGACCCGGCAATAGTGGAGATTTACGAAGACGATGCGTTCAACCGCTATCCCGTGGGCGATCTGGCCCGGCGGGCCCTGGCGGCCATCGAGGCCCGATAACCGTTCAATCCGACATCATTTGACCCGGACGATGGAAGGAGTCGAAATGGATCCATCCCAGCTTGTCCCGTCCCCCGGCGTGATTCCGGTCCCCTGGGGCTGGTTTGAAGTCTTACTCCTGGTGACCTTCGCGGTCCACCTGTTGCTCATGAACGTGATGGTAGGCGGCGGGGTGATCGCCTGGGTTTCCTCGTTGAAACGGCCCGAAGCGCCGACGCCGGCCGAGCGGGACCTGTCCGGGGCCTTAACCTTTGTCATCGCTTTTGCCGTCAACTTCGGAGTGGCCCCGTTTCTCTTTCTCCAGGTCCTCTACGGCGGATTCATCTACGTCAGCTCTCAGCTCATGGCGGTTTACTGGTTGCTGGTCATCCCCATGCTGATCGCCGCCTATTATGCCGCCTACATCTATAAGCTCCGGTTTACGGACCTGGCTGACCGGCGGTCGGTGGTGATTGGCACGGCGGTGGTGCTTCTCCTGATGATCGGGTTTCTCTTCACCCACAACATGACCCTGATGCTCCGGCCCGAGGCGTGGACCGGGTACTTCGAGAACCGGTCGGGGACCATCCTGGACTTCTCGGACCCCACTCTGATTCCCCGGTACCTCCATTTCATGACCGCTTCCCTGGCGGTCGGGGGGCTGTTCGTGGCCGTCGTCGGGTCCCGGCGGCGGGGTGAGCCGGGCGGGGATGAGACGGTCCGGGAGGGGCTGAATTGGTTTACCTACGCCACCCTGTTTCAGATCGTGATCGGGTTCTGGTTTCAGATGAGCCTTCCCCGGCCGATCCTTCTGCTGTTTTTGGGGGGGAGCACCCTTCACACCGGGCTGTTCGTCGCCGGGCTGGCCCTCACCGCTCTGGCCCTGGTGCTCTCGATCCGGGGCAGCGTCGGAGGAACCGTTGGCGCGACCCTGGGGCTGGTGGGCGTCATGGTGGTGATCCGGGATCTGGTCCGGTCGGCCTATCTTTCCCCGTACTATTCCCCGTCGGAATTGACGGTGACCGGGGAATACTCGACCCTGGTGGTCTTTATCATCGCCCTGGCCGTCTCCGGGGCCGTTGTGACCTATGCGGTCCGGCTGGCGGTGAAGGCCGGAACGACGGCCCGGACCGGCCCGCCGGTCTGATGCCCATTGAGGCCCCAATCGGCCCGGCAGTCGCCCGCCCGGAGAGCGGCGATCAGGTCCGCCCGGCTTCGGACGGGCCGGTCGATGTGAGTGACCACCCGGCCCAGCTCGTCCAGACGGTGAGCATCGGAACCGCCGGTGCCGGGGATGCCGAGGTGGTCGCCCAGCCGTTGAGCTTGGCGGTTTTCCGCGGCGGTGTTCCGGCCGTTGCGGGTTTCGATGAGCGGGCCGGGGGAATGGCGGAAGACCGGGATGTCGGCCGGCCGGACGGACCGGAACGGGTGAGCGGCCACCGCAACCCCGCCTCGGGCATACACCGTGGTCAACAGGGTCTCGGCTGACAAGCCCGGCGGGAGCCGGTCAAAGGGGCCGAAGATGAGGAAATCGCCCCCCGGGGTGGTGTACTCGGCGCCCACCAGCAGACAGAGGCCGTCGGGCTGAATCCCTTCGGTCACCCGGCGGGCGGCGGCCATGGTGTCGTGGTCGGTGATGCAGACGCCGTCGAGGCCCCGGGCCCGGGCGTGGCTCAGGATCATGCCGATCCCGAGTTTACTGCATGGCGAAAGTGTGCTATGTACATGAAGATCGATGCGCATCATGTTCTGTTTAATGGCCTTGAATGGCGTCAAAATCAAATCGTTTCTATCAATCCCGGACCGAGGGGCCATAGAGCTTGTCAATGATATCCTGTAAGCAATGTCGAAAGTGCGTCCTCATCCTGCTGGATGGATTGGGCGACCGCTCTTATGAGGCCCTGGACGGCCTGACTCCGCTCCAGGCGGCCCGGACCCCGGTGCTCGACCGGCTGGCGGCCCAGGGCGCCAATGGCCTCTATCATGCCGCCGCCGTCGGGCAGGCTCTGCCCAGCGAGACGGCCCATTTTGCCATGTTCGGCTACGGTGTCGATGAGTTTCCCGGCCGGGGGGCTCTGGAAGCCCTCGGCGCGGGAATTTCCCTCGAGAGCGACGACGTGGCGGTTCTGGCCCATTTCGCCGCCCTGGCCGAAGAGGACAACCACCTGGTATTGACCCGGGATCGGGTCGAGGCCGACCCGGAGGAGATCGCCGAGCTGATCGAGGCGGTCAACGAGGTGGAAGGCCGGGAAGTCGCCATCCGGTTTCACCCGACCGGCGGGATTTATGGCCTGTTGACCCTCCACGGCGATGTCTCTCCCCATTTCACGGACACCGACCCCATTGCGGCGGGCCGGGCGATCCCGGAGCTCAAGCCCTGGCGGAGCCACCAGAAAGACCCGGCGACCCGGAACGCGGTCCGGGCCTTGAAGGACTTTCTTCGGTCGGCTTATAACCGCCTGTCGAGCCATCCGGTCAACCGGGTTCGGGCGGAGGCCGGCCAGCCGCCGGTCAACGGCCTGGTGACCCAGAGGGCCGGGCAGCTCAAAACCGTTCCCTTTTTCCGGGAGCGCTACGGCCTCTGCGGGGTGTCGGTGGCGTCGGGGATTGTTTACCGGGGGTTGTGCGCCTATTTGGGGCTCGATTTCCGGGAGATGGCCGACACCGACCAGCCAGGCGCCGATATCGCCCACCGACTCCGCGCCGCCCGGGAGCTCCTGGACCGGTATGATTTCATCCATGTTCACACCAAAACCCCCGACCAGGCCGCCCACGCCAAGGACCCCGAGGCCAAACGGCGGGTGATCGAGGCCCTGGACGAGGGAATCGGCGAAGCGGTGGACGTTCTGGCCGACGACCCGGAAGTCCTCCTGGTGGTCACCGCCGATCACTCCACGCCGTCGGCCGGCCCCCTGGTCCATTCGGGGGAGCCGGTCCCGCTGCTCTTTTCCGGCCGGGGAGTCCGCCGGGACGCGGTGGACCGGTTCGACGAGGTGAGCTCGGCGGCCGGAGCTTATGGACTGCTCCGGGGCCGGGAACTGATTTATCTGATTCTGAACCACCTGGACCGGGCGAAGCTCCGGGGGCTGATGGACACCCCCGACGATCAGGACTACTGGCCCGGGGATTACGAGCCGTTCCGGCTGAGATAGGGGAGCCCGCCCATGCCCGACCATAGCCTTTCCATGCATGACACCGGCGTGATCCACGGCCGGTTTCAGGTCCTCCACAACGACCACATCCGTTACTTGCTCGCCGGGATGGGGCAATGCCGCCACCTGGTGGTGGGAATCACCAACCCGGACCCGGAGATGACGGCGCCGGAGCCGGTCGATCCCGACCGGAGCCGGCCCGTCGCCAATCCCCTGACCTATTACGAGCGCTATTGCCTGATCCGGGCGGCCCTGGTGGGCGCCGGAGTGGGGCTGGAAGCCTTTTCGGTGGTGCCCCTGCCCATCAACTTCCCGGACCGCTACCGGTATTACGTCCCCCTGGACGCCACCTTTTTCCTGACCATCTACGACGACTGGGGTCGGAAAAAGCGGGAGTACTTCGAGTCCCTGGGGCTGACCGTCCATGTCCTCTGGGAGGCTCCCCCATCGAAAAAGGGAATCACCGGAGAAGATGTCCGGGACCGGATGATCCGGGGAGATGACTGGGAGTCGATGGTTCCGCCCGAGGTGGCCGCGTTGCTCAAGACCTGGCGGGTATCGGACCGGCTCCGGGAGCTGGCCGGGGAGGCCGAATGAAAATCTACACCGGCACCGGCGACCGGGGGCGGACCGGGCTGTTCAGCGGCGAGCGGGTGGACAAGCACGATCTTCGGCTGTCGGCCTGCGGGGACCTGGACGAGCTGAGCGCCTGCCTGGGGCTCCTGGTCTCCCGTCTCAAGGGAGCGGCCGGGGAGCTTGGAGACGAGATTCGGGCGGTCCAGGGCGACCTCCTGAATGCCGGCTCCTGGCTGACCACCACCCCGACATCACCGGCGGCCGAGTCCCTCCCGCCCTTTCCCGAGTCCCGGATCGCCGACCTCGAAGCGGCCATCGACCGGATGACGGCCGACCTGCCCCCGTTGCGTAAGTTTATCCTGCCCGGCGGAGACGATGCCGCCGCCGTGGCTCACCTGGCCCGGACCGTCTGCCGGCGGGCTGAGCGCCGGGCCACCGCTCTCGTGGCGGCCGACAAGGAAAGCGGCTCGACACCCCGGGAGACCGTCCTGGTTTACCTGAACCGGCTGTCCGACTACCTCTTTGTCCTGGCCCGCCATATCAACCGGCTCGCCGGCCGTGAGGATGTGACGTGGCCGAGCTGACTCGCTATTCGGTCCGCCTGGTGGCCCGGCGGTGGCTTTCGGCGGGGTTCTACGAAATCCGCCTGGAGCGGCCCGACGGTTTCGACTTCCAGGCGGGCCAGTCCTTATGCCTCGACGTGGACGGCCGGGAGCGCCATTACACCCCGGTCACATCGCCGAGTGCCCCCCAGATTGAGCTCTGTATCCGCCGGGTCGGGGAAGGCGGCGTTTCGGCGGCCCTGGCCGGGTTGCCCGTGGGCACCCCGCTGTCCCTGACCGGCCCCCATGGCTATTTCGTGTTCCGGCCCTCCGACCGGCCGGCGGTGTTCGTGGCCACCGGCGCCGGGGTGGCCCCGTTTGTCGCCATGGTCCGGTCCGGCGTGAGGGGCGTAACCCTCCTCCACGGGGTCCGGTCGCCGGCCGATCTGGTTTACGCCGACCTGCTCCGGGAGCGGGCCGATAGCTATGTGCCGTGCCTGCCGGAGGCCTCCGGCCCGGGAACGGTGGCGAATGCCTTTTTCGGCCGGGTCACGGACTATCTGGAGGGCCGGTTGACCCCGGGCGTCTATGACGTCTACCTCTGCGGCCGGGGCGAGATGATCCGGGATGCCATCCATATCCTGGATCAACGCTGCCCCGGCTCCCACGTCTATTCGGAGGCTTTCTTCTGACCCACGGCAACAAGGAGCGTTAACCGATGACCCAGACCGACGATCAAACCCTCGATATCCTCAAGGAAGCCATTCTCCTCGAACGCCGAGGCCATGCCTTTTACCGGAAGGTGGCCTCGGAGACGGACAACAGCGCCGTCCAATGTTTTTTTCAGATCATGGCCGATGAAGAGACCAAGCACATCGGGGTCCTCTCCGACCAGTACAAAGCCTATCAGACCAACGGCCGGTTCGCCCCGGACACTTACAATGCCGACGCCGGGAGCGGGGCGGCCGAAGCGGTTCTGGGCGAAAAGATGAGGGCTCAGATCGCCGCCGCCGAGTTCGAGGCCGCCGCCATCTCAGCGGCCATCGCCATGGAACAGCGCGCCGTGGACCTCTACGAAGGCCGGGCGAAGTCGGCCAACGACCCCGAGGAAAAGGCCCTCTACGCCTGGCTTGCCCGTTGGGAGCGGGAGCACCTGAGCTTTCTGATCGACATGGACCGGGAGCTGACCCAGCAAATCTGGCACGACAACCAGTTCTGGCCGTTCTAGCGGGTGGAAATGGAATAGCTTATGGGCATGGTTCTGGCGCTTCAAGCCGTCTCGAATCAAAATATTCAAAAGATCCTCGAATCCCCGATCCTGATCTGGAAGCTCATTGCCGTCGATGATCCCGATATCTATCAGGATGTTCTGGAGCAACGGTCCAAAAAGGGCTTTTTCTCCAGATGGTTCGGCAAAAAGGCTTCCGAAGACCAGATACCCGCGGAAGACCTGGAGCTGTCGGAAGCTGAAAAGCAAAGCGAGGATCTGGATAAGGCCTGGCAGGGGATTCACTATTGCCTGAATGGGACGGAATTTCATGCCGAGCCCCCCATGGATTTTCTCACGGTGGGCGGGAAAACCGCCGGTGATGAGGATGTCGGATACGGTCCGGCCCGGCTCATTGAAAGCGGGATGGTCCAGGCGATCCACGAAAGACTCAAGACCATAACCACGGCGGAGCTTCGGAAGCATTACGACCCGGTTGAAATGGAGAAGCTGGATATCTACCCGAACATCTGGGTCCGGGATGGTGATGAAGGCTTTGACTATATCGCGGAATACTTTGTTAAGCTGAAATCCTTTGTTGAAACCCTCGCCAAAGCGGACCTGGGAATGGCGGTCTATTTGTGCTGATCATGGCGCCCATTATAGGCCGTTTACGGATCTTTTGAGCGCCGGGGTAAACTAAGGGG
>CAZWGY010000250.1:0-6910 GCA_964633575.1 uncultured Desulfobacteraceae bacterium | reverse complement strand
AGCAGCGTAAAGGTCCGTACTACCACGCGGTTCTGACGAGGCTCCCCCATGCGCCCGATCAAAATCCTGATTGCTGACGACTCCGCCCTCATCCGGAGCATCCTCAAGCAACTCTTCCGGATGGCCCCCGACCTGGTCGTGGTCGGCGAGGCGAGCAACGGGGAGCAGGCCGTGGCCCGCCACCGGGACCTCGCCCCGGATGTGATCATCATGGACGTGAGCATGCCGGTGATGGACGGTCTGGAGGCCACGCGCCGGATCACGGACGAGTCCCGGGGGCGGGTGGCGGTGATGGTTTTCTCCAACGCTCTGGACGCCGAGGTGAGCTATCGGGCCATGCGGAGCGGGGCTGCCGAGGCGGTCCGCAAGCCGGAGATCGACCGGTTCAACGAGCCGGCCTACTACGAGGCCTTTTTCGAAAAGATCCGGGCTCTTGCCGGGGCGACTCTTGCCCCGGAGCGGGTCCCGGCCGGGAGCCTTCGGCCCCGGAACCGGGCCGGGGCGGGTGGCTACCGGATGGTCGTCATGGGGGCATCCACGGGCGGTCCGGTGGCGGTCCGGACCATCCTGTCGGCCCTGCCCGAGGATCTGCCCATCGGGATCGCTTTGGTCCAGCACATGGAGCGGGGGTTTGACGCCGGGTACGCCCGATGGCTGGACGAGGCCACTCCGCTGTCGGTCCATCTGGCGAACGGCCCGTCTTCCGCTCTCCGGCCGGGTGAGGTGGTCATCGCCCCGGTGGACCACCACTTAAAAATCGACGGGGACCGGCTGATCCTGGACAACGGACCCCGGGTCCTCAACCAGAAGCCCTCCGTCGATGTGCTCTTCCAGTCGGCCGCCGCCCGGCACCGGGACCGGATCATCGGGATACTCCTGACCGGGATGGGGCGGGACGGAGCGGCGGGCTGCCGGGCCATCGTGAGCGGCGGCGGGGTTACCCTCGTCCAGGACGAGGGGACATCGGCGATCTTCGGGATGCCCAAGGCGGCCATCGAATTCGGCGGCGCATCCCTCGTCCTTCCGCTCGGCGAAATCCCCGGCCGGATGCTGGCCTTGCTGCGGGAGGGGGGCGGCCGGCGATGACGACCATCAAGATCACGCCCGCGCAATTCCAGGAGCTCACCGACTGGATCCGAGCGGACACCGGCATCGACCTTCCGGAATCGAGCCACCGGTCCGTCCTCCGGTTTCTGGCCGAGCGCCTCGAGGTCATGGGGGTGGACCCGGCGGGCTACCTCCGCCGGGTGGCAACGGACCGGGCGGAGTACGACCGGCTCATCGACGCGGTAACCATCAAGGAAACCTACTTCTTCCGGGAGGAAAAACACTTCCGGGTCATCGACGGGGAGATTCTCCCCCGGATACTGGCCGAAGGCAGCCGGCGGATCCGCCTCTGGAGCGCCACCTGCGCCACCGGCGAGGAGGCCATCTCCCTGGCGGCGCTGGCCGAAAAACACCGGGCCTCGGCTCCCGGGATCGACGTCTCCGTGGTGGCTTCCGACATCAACGCCCTGGCCCTGGCCGCTTTCTCCAGGGGGGTTTACACCGACAACGCCTTCCGCAAAGACGGGGCGAGCTTCCACGATCTCCTGACGCCCTATCTGACCCGGTCTCCCCAGGGGGTCCGAATTTCACCGTCTCTTCTCCGGTCCATCCGGACCCTGCGGCTCAACCTCTACCGGGCCGGGAACCGCCCGGCCGAGCTGCCCGGTCCCGTGGACATCGCCCTGTTCCGGAACACCCTCATCTACATGCCACTGTCCATCCGGCGGTCCATCCTGGGCAAGATCGTTTCGGTCCTGGCCCCCGGCGGCCACCTCTTTCTGGCCTCCTCGGAGATGCCCCTGGTCTCCCATCCCGAGCTGGCCCTCACCGAGGTGGACGGCGTCTATTTCTTCCGGAAAAAGACGACGGACGAAAAGCAGCGGGGAGTCACGCCCTCACGGCAACTGATGGCCGAGATCGAAAAGCGGCGGATTGCCGAGCGAACCGTGGCCGCGGCCATGCCCGGAGCCCCCCGGGAGCCCTACGATGTCGACTTCGGCCGGATTCTGACTCTGGCCGGTCAGAAGCTCGACAACAGCCTCTTTTCAATGGACGGCGACATCCACTACGCCCTGGCCCTCCAGCTCATCCAGGTGGTCTATCTGATCAACACCGGAGCCCTGTCCGAGGCTCGGGACCTCCTGGAGATGGTGGACGGGGTGATGCCCGAAAACGCCCTCGGCTTCTACCTCCACGGCTTTATCGATTTGGTGGATTCCCGTCCGGCCGCCGCCCGGCGCCGCTTCGAAGCAACCCTCGACCGCGACCCCGGGTTCTGGCCGGCCCGGTTCCGCCTGGCCCGTCTCCAGACCGAAAGCGACCCGGCGGGGGCACTGGAGTCGTTTCAGCGGTGCGTCCGGGACATCGAGGCATACCTGGCCGCGGAACGCTACGACTACGCGCTCATCCTGGAAGGCTTTAACGCCCGGTACTTTCTCCAGATGTGCCGGCACTTCATTGACTGTCTGGGCGAACCGGCCCGGACCCGAAGGAGATAGCCCGGCATGGCCATCAACCGGGACGATTTCATCGAGCAGTATCTCGACGAGGTGGCCGAAAACCTGACGGCCGTCGACCGGGCGATCCTTACCCTCAAAAAGGACCCGGCCAACGAGGACACCGTCGGCCGCCTGCTCCGGGCACTCCACACCGTCAAGGGCTCGTCCCGGATGCTCCGGTTTTCCCGGATGGAATCCCTGGCCCACGGGCTGGAGACGGTGTTCAAGGGGGTCCGGGACGGACGTTACGGGATCGACCGGCCCCTGGTCAGCCTGGTCCTCGCCACCACCCGCCACCTCCGGCGGGGATCGGACCGGATTCGGGAGACCCGCGCCGACGACATCCCCACGGACAAGCTCCTGGAGATCTTCGACAAGGTTTACGCCAACGAGCCCTACACCCTGCCTCCGGTGGAGGCCGAGCCGGGGCCGCCGGTTGCCGACGCGGCGCCTTCCGGCGGGGACTCGACGGAATCCGCCCCGGCGGACGGAACCGCGCTCCTCCCGCCGAATCCCCGCCGCCGGCTGGAGCTCAACACGGTCCGGATCAAGCTCAGCCGGATGGACCAGATCATCGGGAGCTTCAACAACCTGATCATCCGTCAGCTCGAATTTAAAACGGAAAACGAAAACCTCGCCGCCTTGGACGCGGATCTCCGGGAGATCTTCGAGCCGGCGGCCGAGGGGACCGGTCATCCGGGGACGGCCCGGCGCCGGTCCACTACCCCGGCGGAACGGGCCTGCCTCAAGCAGTTGGGCCAGATCCGGAAAAGCCTCGCCGCCCGGATCGACCTTTTGGAGCGGAGCGCCTTCGAGGTCCAGGAAGAGATCTTCAGCCTCCGGATGCTCCCCCTGAGCCTGGTCCTCGACCCGCTCCACGAGATGACCGAGGAGATGGCCATCGCCCTGGACAAGGAGATCGATCTGATTCTCATCGGAACCGAGATCACCGTGGATAAACTGATCCTCGAACGGCTCCACGACCCGATCATCCACATTCTTCGCAACGCCATCGACCACGGCCTGGAATCCCCCGACGTCCGGGCGACTCGGGGCAAGCCCCGGACCGGCCGGATCACCATCGAATGCGGGCTCGACAGCGGCCACCTGAACATCCGGATCGCGGACGACGGCCGGGGAATCGACTACGAACGGGTCCGGCGGAAATCCATCACCCAGAACCCGGACCGGGAGGAGGAGATCCGGGCCATGGACGACGCGGCCTTAAACGGCTTCATCTTCACCTCCGGCTTTTCCACCTCCGACGAAATCCGCTACTTCTCCGGCCGGGGGGTGGGCCTCGACATCGTCCGCCACAACATCGACCGGATCAAGGGAAAAATCACCCTCACCAGCGAGCCGGGCCGGGGCACGACCTTTCTCCTCACCCTGCCCCTCTCCCTGGCCACGGTCGAGGGCTTCTTCGTGGAGGCCGATGGAGCCCGGTTCATGATCCCGTCGAGCTTCGTCCGTGAGGTGGCCCTCATCCAGCCGGACCAGCGGATGGACCTGCTCCACCGGGAGGCCGCCAAGGTCAACGGACGGATCATGCCGCTCTACCGCCTGTCAGCCATCCTCGACCCGGCCATCCGGGAAAACGGGGCCACCGCCGACGCGCCTTCGGAAACCTGGTTCGTGGTGGTGGTCGAGACCCTCGGGGAACGGATCGGGATGGTGGTGGACGCCGTGGTCCAGTACGCTTCCTTGATCTACAAGCCCATGCCCCGGAGCCTGGCGGCCCTCAAGCTGCTCCAGGGGATCGTCTTTGACGAACGCTACGACATGATCACCATCCTCTACATCCCGGAAGTGGTGAAGCGGTTCAAGCGGATTCGGGACATCGACTCCCGGAAGCGGTTTTCGACCCAGAGCCGGGAGTACAAGAAGGTCCTGGTGGTGGACGACTCCTTTTCCGCAAGGGAGATCGAAAAGTCGATCCTGGAGATGGGCGGCTACAACGTGATCACCGCCGGCGACGGCATCGAGGGCCTCGATCAGCTCCGTCGCCACCACTGCCACCTAATCATCACCGATATCAAGATGCCCCGGATGGACGGTTTGACCTTTGTGGAAAATCTCCGGCGCGACTCCCGCTACGCCGATATCCCCATCATCGTCATCTCATCGGTGGACGACGAGGCGACCCGTCGGACCTTTTCCAAACGGGGCGCCAACGCCTTCATCGTCAAATCGACCTTCGACCGGGGCGATCTCCTATCGTCGGTCCGGGAGATGATCGGGTAGGGAAAGGATACATAACCCCCATGACCGAGGCCCAATCTGGCAAGACGATCCTTCTGGTGGACGACTCCGACCTGGTGGCCGGGGTCCTGACTCAGTTCTTCTCGGCCCGTGGCTACCGGGTGATCCGGGCGGAAAACGGCGCCGAAGGGGTCCGGATGGCCTACGCCGAGATCCCCGACGTGATCATCATGGACGTGGAAATGCCCCTCATCCAGGGCTACCAGGCCAGCCGGCTCCTGAAGCACCGCCGGGGGGTCCGGGAGATCCCCATTATCATGCACACCAGCCGGAGCGAAGACCGGGACCAATACTGGGCCTTTGACTCCGGGGCCGACGCCTTCATCAACAAGGACTTCGACAACCTCGAGGCCCTGGCCGCCAAGGTCGCGGCCCTGGCCAACCATCCCCCGCCGGATCGGAGCGTCATCCGTGAGGATGCCGACGGGGTGGCCGGGGAGGGCCTTTTCGAGATTGTGGGCAGCCTCTTCGACGAGCAGCTCTTTAAAAGCGCCGTGGTCAACCTCCTTACTGCGGCCGGCAAACGGATCGGCTCCCTGAGCGCCACCGCCGAGGGGATCTTCGAGGTTCTCGACAAGGTCTGCGAGGTCCACCTCGCCGTCATCATCCTGAAGTACGGCCGCGAGCCGGTGGCCTACATCCGCCCGTCGGACGCCGTCTTCCAGGCCGACGTGGATGAACTCTACCGGGTCTGCCTCAATGACTTCTACCGCCACTTTCCTAATCTCAACCTGGAAAAGACCCGGCGGATATTCATGAACCTCGACCACCGAGTTGACTTCAACAAGCTCCGGATCGACGGCCGGCGGATCTCGTCCTATACCACCGTCGATATCCGGGGGAAAGGCGATACCGTGGTGGGGACCCTCCACCTGGGCAACCTCACCAACAACTACTTCTCCGATACCATCGTCGCTCAGGTCCGGACCTTCACCGATTACGCCGGGATCATTATGGAAAACGCCATCCTCTTCAACCAGATCTCGGAGATGCAGCACAAACTCCGAAACGTCTTCGCCAAGTTCGTCCCCAAGGAGATCATCGACGACCTCGTGGAGCGCCAATCCGAGGAAACCTTCCTGACCGGGGAAAAGCGGGAGCTGGCCGTCCTCTTCTCCGACATCCGCTCCTTTACCACTATCAGCGAGCACAACCCGGCCGAGGACGTCGTCTCCTTTCTCAACCAGTACTTCAACATCATGGTGAGGATCATCAAAGCCCACGGCGGGACCATCGACAAGTTCGTGGGCGACGCCATCCTGGCCATCTTCGGGGCCCCCAAGAGCTACGAGGACAACGCTCTCCGGGCCGTCCGCGCCGCCATCGAGATGATCCGGGCCGTGTCCAGCGTGGAACTCGGAGATCTCGTGCTTCCCCCGGAAGGCTTCCAGATCGGGATCGGCATCCACGAAGGCACGGCCGTGGTCGGGAACATCGGCTCCTCGGACCAGTTCGACTACACCGTCATCGGCGACACCGTAAACCTGGCATCCCGCCTGGAAGGGCTGACCAAATACTACAAGCGGCCCATCATCGTCTCGGAGACGGTCCGGGAACGGATCGCCGACGAGATATTCCTCCGGGAGGTGGATACCGTCAAGGTCAAGGGAAAGGAGGCCGCCACCGCCATCTACGCCGTCGAGCTGGACCCCGAGCCCTTCTCCGAGACCTTCACCGACCACTACCACAAGGGGCTCAAGCTCTACAAAATGGGCTCCTGGGACACGGCCCTCGAATACTTCAACGCCTGCGCCGCCGCCATCCCCGACGACCCGGTAACCGCCCTCTTCATCGAACGGTGCAAAGCCTTCCGGGACCGGCCTCCGAGCGACTGGGACGGGGCGGTGGTCCTGGATTTTAAATAGTGTCCTTCCGGAAATCGGGAAATTTGGTCGAGATGGAGGCGCACGAAAACTTTTTCGCCACTACCGCGCTTTGGCTCCGCTTATGATTCGAAACGTGTCGGCAGGCGAGGCGGGCTCAATCGGTATGGGTGTGCTCACTATTTTCCTGTTTGTATCTTATCTTTATCGTGAAAATATTAGTGCTGAGGACTGAGGACTGAGTGATGAGGAATAGAGACCTCCGAGGTTTCCAAAAAA
>CAZWGY010000249.1:0-6926 GCA_964633575.1 uncultured Desulfobacteraceae bacterium | reverse complement strand
ATCTGCGTCCATCTGCGTAATCCGCGGATAGAATAGCTTGTGTATAACGATGAGGTCTTTGCCCCGGTCGTCCAGGCCCCCGGGGTTCCAGGGCCGGCCGGCCATAAACGCCGCGGTGTGCCGGGCTTCGATCTCCCGCCGCCGGATGGCCCGGGCGAGGTTATGAAGGTCCGGCGGTTCATCTATGTCGGAGAGCACCGGAAGGCGGTGGACCGTCAAACCGAGAACCGCCATCCGGTCAAGGGTTCGCTCGAAAACCCGGGGACCGCTCCAGGGAATCCCCTGAAACGCTTCGCGGCGGAACCGGTCGGCCGCAAATCCGATGAGGTAATACCCGCCATCGGCCGCCGGCCCGATCACCGCGTCGAACCGGCTCAGCCCGTTGATGGCCGACCGAATATGGGTTCCGGTCAGGGCCGGGATGTCACTTCCCACCAGGACTGCTTTTGTCGCTCCGGCCGCATAAGCTTCGGCCAGCGCCCCGGCCATCCGCTCCCCGATGTCCCGCCCCCGCTGGGGAATGAATGTCCCCGCCTCTCCGCCGAGCCAGTCGGTGATCTCCGCTTCGGCTTCGGCCGGGGCATAAGCGATCCTGAGCGGGTAACCGGCTTCGATGGCCGCTTCGAGGACATCCCGGCCCATTGCCCGATAGAACGCCGCCGCGGCCGCCGGGCCGATGGCCTCGGCCAGACGGGTTTTTACGGCACCGGGGCGCGGGGCCTTGACGAATACAATCACGCGGGCCCCGGCCGGACTCAGGGAAGATCCTCCAGAGCCTTAATCAGCTTTTCCAGTGACGGCCGGACATTGATGTCCGAGACCGAGATGTACCGGATCATCCCGGATGTATCGATGACGAACAGAGCCCGCTCAGCCGTCCCGTCGGATCGGAGGACGCCGAGGGCATCGGCGGCCGCGCCATGGGGCCAGAAGTCGGAAAGGACCGGAAACCACAAATCCCCCATCTGATTGGTCCAGGCGTGGAGGGTCGGGACGTTGTCGACCGTAATGCCCAGCAGAATGGCGTTGTGGTTGTCGAACAGGGGGCGGGCGATATTGTATCCCGGCCACTGGTCGGAACAGACCGGAGTCCAGGCCGCCGGCACAAAGGAAAGCACCACGTTCTTCCGACCCTTAAAATCACTCAGGGTTACCGGTTTACCGGAAATCGACGGGAGCGTGAAATCCGGGGCCGGGTCACCCACTTTCACCTTGAGCTCACTGTCCACCGGTTCCAGCGGGCCGGGGTCGTAGATGTTGTTTTCGAAAACATCCGAAAGCCCGAAGGCCGGCCCGGCTGCCAGCGCCAGAAGGCCGGCCGTCACCAGCGGGAATATCCGCCAAAATCCCCATTTTGTTTTCATATCGCCACCTCCCTGATCGGCGCAAACCGAAAATTTACTGTAATCCTGATCGACTCAAAATCAAGTCCAGAAACGATGCCGGGTTCTCAAAGGCCCCGAGCTTCGAGTAGATCACCCGATGGGTTCCGTCCGGAAACAGCCGGACCGCCAGGAAATAGGGGGTCCGGACCTCGCCGAGGGCCTTATGGAGGACGAAATCGCCGTCGGGGATCAGCGGGAAGGGGACATCGTAGGTTTTCCGGAAATAATCCACCTCGAAGGCGGAATTCCCCGCCCCGATCCCGATGAGCTTGAGCCGGTCCCCCCGCTCGGGATGGTCCGCCATCAACTGATAGAGGGTGTTGACCTGGGGCGCCTCCCGTTGGCAATGGGGACAATACATGCTGAAAACCTCGATGATCACCACGTCGGCGTCGATCCCGGGGATCGTAAAGCTCTCCGCTTCATCGGTGCCCAGGTAGCGGCGGCTTTCCGGGGTTGTCGGAGCCGGAAGGGTGAGGGCCGGGAGGGTGCCGTCAACCAAGGGCGGGCCGGCGGCCACCACTGGAGAGGCCAGAAGAACGCAGACGAAAGCGATGCGGAAAAAGGTCATGCTGCCTCCTTATTATATAAGAGTCAAAGCGCAATCGACTTGATTCATACCATGGCATCGGCCGGTTGTACAGAACCGAATCCCGCTCCGGCCGATGTGATTTTCCACTTGACAAGGCGGTACCTGAAAAGGTAAATTCATTCTTAGGAATGATTCCTAATATCAAACATCAACTGAGGAGGACATCATGGAAAAAAAGGCCGTCGCCAAGAAGAAAGAGGACAAACAGCTTAATATTAAAGACATGACCATCTGTGACGCCACCGCTCAGATGCTCGAAAAGGCCCGCCGGGACGGGGTGGAGACCGCTTTTGACCGGGCCGCCACCATGAAGGCGTGTCCAATCGGCGCGGATTCCGCCTGCTGCAAGCATTGCTCCATGGGCCCCTGTCGGCTCAATGCCAAGGATCCCTATGGCAAGGTGGGGGTTTGCGGAGCTACCATTGACACCATCATGGCCCGGAACTTCGCCCGGATGGTGGCCTCCGGCTGTGCCGCTCACACCGATCACGGAATGGCCATGCTCGACCTCTTCCATGAGGTGGTCAATGGTCATATCACCGACTACAGCATCAAGGATGTCCATAAGCTCGAGTCGGTGGCCCGGGACCTGGAGATCGAGACCGAGGACCGGACGGTCGAGGAGATCGCGCTGGATGTTTACAAGGAGCTCGAGCGGACCTACACCCAGGTCAACGGTGAGATTCCCTTTATGAAGCGGGTTCCGGAGAAGACCCTGGAGACCTGGCGGAAGCACAAGATGGTTCCCCGGGGAGCCATGCGGGAGATCATGGAGCTGATGCACCGGACTCACATGGGCGTTGATCAGCACTACGAGAACATCACCAAGCAGTTCACCCGGACGGCTCTGGCCGACGGCTGGGGCGGATCCATGGTGGCCACGGAGATCTCCGATATCCTCTATGGGACGCCGTCGCCGGTTTCCGTCGATGTCAACATGGGGGTTCTGAAGGAAGACCAGGTCAACGTCATCGTCCATGGTCACGAGCCGAACATGTTCGAGTCGATGCTCGAGTCGGTAAACGAGCCGTCTCTGATCCAGGCGGCCAAGGACGCCGGGGCCAAGGGGATCAACCTGGTTGGGATGTGCTGTTCCGGGGCCGAGATGATGTCCCGCCACGGGATACCTCACGCCGGGAACTTCATGTCCACCGAGGCGATTCTGGTGACCG
This sequence comes from uncultured Desulfobacteraceae bacterium, assembly GCA_964633575.1. Taxonomy (GTDB): domain Bacteria; phylum Desulfobacterota; class Desulfobacteria; order Desulfobacterales; family JAABSP01; genus CAYNGG01. The sequence goes on along the minus strand of CAZWGY010000249.1, from coordinate 3,777 downwards.
GGGCGGTGGATGTCATGTGCGTTGACATCCAGTGTATCAAGCAGGGGCTGGTCAAGGTGGCCGACTGTTACGGGACGCCGCTGATCACCACCAATCCGCGATGCCACATCGAGGGCGCCACCCACGTCGAGTTCAGCGACCATGACCCCAAAGCCTGCACCGACGAGGTGGTTATCAAGGCCATCAGCCGGTTTAAAAACCGAAAGGCCGTCGTGGAGATTCCCAACATCCGGAACATCGGCATCCACGGCTTTTCCCACGAGTACATCAACTACATGCTCGGGGGATCCTTCCGGGGCTCCTACACCCCGTTGAACGACAACATCATCAACGGCCGGATTCGGGGCGTGGCCGGAGTGGTGGGCTGCACGAACCCACGGGTCAAGCATGACTGGGCCCACACCGAGCTGGTCAAGGAGCTGATCAAAAATGATGTCCTCGTTCTTCAGACCGGATGTTCCCAGGTGACCCTGGCCAAGGCCGGGATGCTCACCCCCGAAGCGGCTCATATGGCCGGTGATGGGCTCCGGGAAGTCTGCGAGACGGTGGGAATGCCCCCGGTCCTGGGACTGGGCTCCTGCGTGGACAACAGCCGGATTCTCGTGGCCGCCGCCGAGATGGTCCGGGTGGGAGGCCTGGGGACCAGCATGGCCGATCTCCCGGTGGCCGGAGCCGCTCCCGAGTGGATGAGCGAGAAGGCCATCAGCATCGGGCAGTACTTTGTCGGCTCGGGCGTCTTTACCGTCTTCGGCGTGACCTTCCCCATCACCGAAAATACCCGGTTCCACGAGCTGCTCTTCGACGGCCTGGAGGGCATGGGCCTTGGCAAGTGGGGATTCGCTAAGGATCCCTACGAGATGGCCCAGATGATGGTCGCCCATATCGACAAGAAGCGCAAGGCCCTGGGGATTGACAAGAGCCGGGAACGGGTCCTCATGGACATGGCCGACCGGATGAAGCTCGAATCGGCCTAACCCTCACCCAAACCGCCCGCGGCGAAGCCGCCGCGGGCCGGCACCTTCCCGCTGAATCGATAACGGGCCGCCTGAACGGGCGGCCCGTTTTTCATGTCAGATGGCTACGAGCTGGAAACGCTGACGGGCACGCCCTCATAAGGGGTTCGCCGGGAGGTCCGCTGGGACTGGACCTCCCGCATGGATTTCAAGACCTCGATACTGCTCTTCAACCCTTTGGCATACCGGGCCATCTGGACGGCCATACCGGCGACCTGGGCAATGGCCTGGACGAAGTTGACGTCCTCGAGGGTGAACTCCCAGGGCTCGGCGGTGTAAACCCGCATGGCGCCGATAAGGTTCCCGCCCACGACAATGGGAACGGACAGCAAAGAGGCGATCCCCTCCTTCTTGGCCTCCTCGGGGTACTGAATCCGCGGATCGTCCATCACGTCGGAGATCGCCACCGGCCCCTCCTCCAGGGACTGGGCGATGGATTTCATGGCGCTCACCGGCCCCTTGCTGATGTATTCCTCGCTCAGGCCATAAGATGCCGCCAGCTCCAGCTCGTTGGTTTTCCGGTTGATCAGAAACAGTGAGCATCCCTTGGCGCCCAGTGCCGTCTTGGTGCTTTCAACGGTAATGAGCGCCACCTCCTCGGGGTCCTTGGAGTGGGAAATAGCCCGACTTGTCTTGAGCAATGTTTCGTAATTGATCAATTGCCGTTTCACGGGTGGCCTCCTTCCGCTAGGGTTATGAGTTATCTCAGTTTACCACTTCAGGCGGTAAAAAAACAAATGAAAAATGACGCCCTGACGGAATTGTCTCCCAGTGGCCGACCCTATCGTAATCCCTGGTCCCGGAGAAAGGCCCCGAGTTGCCGGTCGGTGCCCATGATGTGGCGCTGAAGCCAGCCCTTGAGGAAATTGCTGATCTGCACCGGGCTGAAGAGGGTGCCGTCCGCGAATGCGTTAGCCAGCTCCGCCACCTTGGCGGACATCTTCAGGTGTTTTTCCCGGTGGATCGGATAGTCGGGGTAGTGGTGAGTCCGCATCAGAAGCTCCTCGGCGGCAAAGTGGAACCGGGTGTAATCCGCCAGGCCGGTCAGGACTCGGCCGAGGGCGTCCTTCCCCCGGCCGGCGTGCATGGCCTCGTAGAGCTCGTTGAGGAGCGCCACCAGTTGTTTGTGCTGGTCGTCGATCTCCCGGATGCCGACGCTGTATCGGTCCTCCCAGTCGAAAAAACTCATAGGCCTCCGTTGCGGGTTGATTCCGGCGGTGGGGATACCGCCGACGGCCTGGCCAGGTCCACCGGGAGCCGTCGGTGGAGAGCGATTCCTTCCCGGTCGATGATCACGTCGTAGGCCAGGGCCTCCACCCCGGCCGCGACGGCCCGGCGGAGGGCCTCGCCGTAAGCCGGGTCGATGGTGTCGGCGGGAGCGAATCGGTCGGCGTCCATCCGCTGGATCAGGTAGAAGTTGACGCACCGGTGGCCCTCGGCCTTTAAACCGGCGAGGGTCTCCAGATGCTTCAGACCACGGCTGGTCACCGCGTCCGGAAACCGGGCCAGGCCGTCGGCGACCAGGGTGCAATTCTTGACCTCGACATAGCAGCGGTCTCCGGTCTCGGTTTCCGCCAGGATGTCGATCCGGCTCCGGTTGCCCACGGCCACTTCCCGCCGGACCCGGCGGTAATCGGCCAGAGGCGGAATCAGACCGGCCGACAGGGCGAGGGCGGTCAGCCGGTTGGGCACCAGGGTGTTGATTCCCACCGGCGAAGTGGGCATCTCGATGACCTCCCAGGTATAAGGGAGCTTCCGCCGGGGATTGTCGTGGCGGGAAAGCCGGACGGGCCGGCCCGGCTCGGAACATTCGGCCATGCTGCCCGAGTTGGGACAGTGGGCCGTGACGGTCGTCCCGTCAGCCAGGCGGACGTCGGCCAGAAAGCGCTTGTAGCGCCGGATGAGGGTGCCGTCGATGAGGGGAGGCCAGGCCAGACGGGCCGTTGCCGGGGGCGGTGCCGAGTTCATTATGGCTCCGGATCGGGGGGTGAACGGAAAAACCGATTCTATTGACCCCTTATCCTATCGGCTTTGGGGGTGGTTGTCCACACCAAAACCGGCCGTTGCGGGGGAATCCTTGTCCGCGCCATTGCCGGTTGACAACGGCCGGCGGGAGCGATAAGACCGCCTTCAGGCGGCGCTGGATCCGTTGTTGAGCTGTTCGGAAATATCCCGCCCCCGGAGAATTGTAAGGGAATCCTTGTCCGCGGCTCCGGCCGGGGCGATCTCCGGCGCCGGAAGCGAACATCGAAAGGGACTGCATAATGGAATGGCTTGCCGATCCCCAGGTCTGGATCGCCCTGGTTACCCTCACCGCCCTCGAGATCGTCCTGGGGGTGGACAACATCATCTTCATCGCGATTCTGGCCGGCCCGTTAGAGACCTCCGAGGTTTCCAACAAAGAGAGCTCGGAGGTTTCCGACAAAAAGACCTCCGAGGTTTCCAGCAAAGAGACCTACGTGGTTTTCCAAACCTTGGAGGTCTTTCCAAAACCTCGGAGGTCTTCCAGCAAAGAGACCTACGTGGTTTCACAAAGCTCGGAGGTCTTCCGACAAAAAGACCTCCGAGGTTTCCAGCAAAGAGACCTTCGTGGTTTCCCAAACCTCGGAGGTCTTTCCAAAACCTCGGAGGTCTTCCGACAAAAAGACCTCCGAGGTTTCCAGCAAAGAGACCTTCGTGGTTTCCCAAACCTCGGAGGTCTTTCCAAAACCTCGGAGGTCTTCCGACAAAAAGACCTCCGAGGTTTCCAGCAAAGAGACCTTCG
>CAZWGY010000248.1:0-6929 GCA_964633575.1 uncultured Desulfobacteraceae bacterium | reverse complement strand
AAAAATACACCGATCATCCGACTGACAACGATTTCCAAGGACCGCTTGACACCATGGCATTGACCGACCTGATCGCGCCCAAGTGGAAACACAGCAACCCCGACGTCCGGCTCCGGGCGGTGCGGGAAATGGACGGCGAGGGGACGTCGGATATTCTCCGGACCCTCGCCGAATCGGACCCGGACGACTCGGTGACCATCGCCGCCGTCCGACGGCTTTCCGACCCGTCCTTTCTGGAGCGGATCATCCGGGCGAGGGGCGGTCCCGATGCCCCGGTGGGGCGGGCCGCCGCGGATCGGCGCAACGCCATCTACCGGGATTGGATTCTCGATCCGACCTCCGGCGCATCGGCCGACGGAGCGGATCCTCTGGAGCTGATCCGCCGGGTGGATGACGAGGCGATCCTGGCGGAGATCGCCGCCACGGCTGATGCCCCCCGGCTCCGGCTGGCGGCGCTCGAGGGGATCACCACGCCGGCCCGGCTCTGTGGGATCACCGAGCAGCACTGCGGCCCTCAGGTGGGGCTGGCGGCGGTGGCCCGGATCGATGACCCGGATTTGCTCCGGCGGGCCGCTCACAAAGCCACCAACAAGAAGGTCCGGAAAGCCGCCGTCGAGCGGGCGGCCGCCCTGTCGGGGAGCCCGGAACCGTCCCCCGAATCGCTCCACGAGGATCTCACCGCCCTCTGCGAATCCCTGGAGGCCCGGGCCGCCGACGGGGCCTGGGACGGCGCCGAAGCGGCCGTCGCCGAGGCATTATCCGTTTACGAGGCGCTGTCCCCGCCGGCGGACCATCCCCTGGCGGATCGATTCGATGCGGCCGTATCGGCTCTCCGGGCCGGTATCGATGCCCGCGCCCGGCGGGAGACGGCCTGGGCCGCCCTCACCGATCTTTGCGAGCGGGCCGAGGCGCTGGCGGCGAATCTCTCCCCGGCGGGCGGGGTGGCCCTGACCGATTTGAAAGCCCGGTGGGATGCCGCTGACCGGGAGCCGTTGCCGGCGGCGCTGGTGGAAGGGATCGAGGTCCGGTTTGACCGTGCTCTCGCCGCGGTTGAGGCTCGGCTGGCGGCCCAGGCCACCGAACAGGCCGAGGAAACCGCTCAACTCGACCGCCTGGCCGAGCTCTGCGAGTCAGCCGAAGCCCTGGCCGGTCAGCCGGACCCGGATGCGGCGGAAACGGCTCTGGCCGACCTGTCGGCCCGGTGGGCGGCGGAAACCCAGGGGATGACGGTTCCCGACGACATAACCCGGCGATGGGCGACGGCATCCGCTCAGGTGGCGGAACGACGCGCCGCCTCGAATGCTGCTTCCGCCGAGGCCCGCCGGGCGGAACGAGAGGAGCTCAACGCCCTCCGCGAGACGGTGGAAGCGGCGGTAACGGCAACCGACCGGGCCGGATTGGAGGCCTCGGTCCGGGAAGCTCAGGCCCGATGGCGGGAGACCGGCGGGTTGGTCCCGGCTTTCAAAGCGGACCTGGCCCCCCGGTTCCAGGATGCTTGCGACCAGTTTTTCGCGGCTCAGCGGGAATACCGGCGGGAGCGGGAATGGGAGCGGTGGGCCAACCTGACCCGGAAAGAGGAGCTCTGCGTCATCGCCGAAACCCTGGCTGAAGAAGCGGACCTGTCGGGCCGGGGCCGGATGGTTCGGGATCTCCAGTCCAGATGGAAGGACATCGGGCCGGTGAGCCGGGATCATGCCGAGGCGATTTGGACCCGGTTTCACGAAGCCCGCGACCGGATTCTGACCCGGTGCCGAACCGAAAAGGAGGCCCTGGTCGAGACGGTGGAAAAACAGACCGACTTTCTGGAGACGGGAGCGCCGGTGTCGGACCCGGCCGACTGGGAAGCTCGGGCCGAGGCCATCAAGGCGGCTCAGGCCGCTTACAACAACATCGGTCCTCTCCCCGGCCCCCTGGAAAAGCCCCTGTGGGATGCCTTTCAGGGGCGGTGCAACGCCTTTTTCGAAGCCCGGCGGGCCTTTTACGCGGACCTCGACCGGCAACGGGCCGACAACCTGGCCCTGAAGACCGCGCTTTGCGACGAGGCGGAGGCCCTGGCCGGATCCACTGACTGGCGGGCGGCCGCCGACCGGATCAAAGCTCTCCAGCGGCGCTGGAAGGACATCGGGCCGGTGCCCCGGGAGCTTTCCGAGCCGCTCTGGAACCGGTTTCAGACGGCCTGCAACGACTTTTTCGCCCGGCTTGACGCGGCCCGTCCGGCCCACCTTCAGCGGAAAACCGAGCTCTGCGAGGAGGTGGAGTCCCTGGCGGCCGCCGCGAAGGAGGGCGCCGACATGGGGGAGACGGCCCGGGCGATCATGGCGGTCCAGGAGACCTGGAAATCGGTGGGACCGGTGCCCGAAGCGTCGGCCCGGGCGATCTGGGAGCGTTTTCAAACGGCCTGCGACGGCTTTTTCACCCGGTACAAGGCCCATATCGAGGAAATCCGGGCCGAAGCCGACCGGAACCGGGAGATCAAGGAGGCGCTGGCGGAGCGGGCCGAGGTCCTGTCCGATTCCACGGCCTGGAAGGAGACCGGAGACGAGCTCAAGCGGCTCCAGCAGGACTGGCGGGACGTGGGCTCGGCCGGCCGGGCTGAACGGGACCTCTGGCGCCGGTTCCGGTCGGCCTGTGACGCCTTTTTCACCCGTCGGAACCAGCATTTCGAGGCGGGGGATCGGGAGCGGCGGGAGAATCAGGCTGAGCGGGAATCCATCTGCGCCCACCTGGAGGTCCTCGCCCGCCTCGGCCGCGCCGACGAAGGCGGGGCGGACCCGGCGGGCGGAAAGGTCCCCCCGCCGGAGCAGCTCCGGATCGCCCTGGAATACCGGGATGCGGTGATCGTTCCCGGCGACCCCCAGGCCACCTGGCGGAACGCCGTCCGCCGGGCGAAGCCCCTGGCGGATCGCTGGCACCGGATCGGCCCGGCTCCCCGGGACCAGGAAGCGGCCCTCTGGGACCGCTACCGTCGGATCACCCGCCGGCTCTTTCCGCCCCGGCCCGGAAACGGGAGCCCGGCCGACCGCCCCGGCACCGGGACCGGCTGATGGCCCCAACCCACCGGCCGGAGCCGCCTTCCCCCGTCCCGCTTCGGATTCTGGTGGTGGAAGACAGCCCCATCAACCGGGAGGTCATCCATGAGCTCCTGGCGGAGGCGGGGTTTTCGGTGACGGACGCCGCCGATGGCCCGTCAGCCCTGGCCGCCATCCGGGAGACCCCCTTTGACCTCGTGCTGATGGATTTGCGGATGCCGGGGATGGACGGCTATGAGACGGTCCGCCGGCTCCGGCGACAATGCGGCCGCCACCTCCCCGTCATCGCCATGACCGCTCACCTCATGACGGCCGACCGCCTCGAATGCCTCAACGTGGGGATGGACGGCTTTATCCCCAAACCCCTGACTCTGAAGCGGCTCCGGGCGGCTCTGGCCCAATGCGCCCCGGACCTCGTCCCGCCCCCCGCGAAGGACGGTCCCGACGGGGCGGAGGCAACCGCTGGGCCGTCGGTCATTCCCCAATTGCTCCACGATTTCGCCCGGCGTCACGCCGGCGCCGGCGAGGCCATCCGATCGGCTCTCGATGGAGGGGACCCGGAGGAAGCGGCCCGTCTGGCCCATGGCTTGATCGGAACCGCCCACCATCTCGGGGCCCCGGAAGTGGGCGAGGCGGCCCGTCGGGTGGAGACGGCCATCCTGGAAAACCGCTCCGCCGAGACCATTGAGTCGGCGGTTGCGGCCCTGATTGACGGTCTGGCCCGGTGGGTCGAAACCATCCGCTTGATTCCGGTCCCCCGCCCTGAACCGCCGGATAGGCATCCGAGGGTTCCAACGCTCTGGAAACCTCGGAGGTCTCTTCCCGTCGTCCTTGACCAGCTTCACCAGTTGGTCCTTGATCACAACCTCCGGTCAGACGAGCTGCTCACCGACCTCCGTTCCGCGGCGGACGCGGCCGGGCTCACCATCCCCCTGGACGATCTGGCGGCCAGCCTCGCCCGGTTCGACTTTCCCGACGCCCGGCGGGAGCTGGAAAAGATCGCCCGGGCCGCCCGGATTTCCCTTTCGGAGGAGCCATGACCGGGACTTCGGCCCAGCGGATTCTCATTGTTGACGACGAGCCGGCCAATCTCCGGCTCCTCACCACGGCCCTCCGCAAAACCCCCCACGTCATGATCGGGGCCACCAACGGCCCGGACGCTCTCCGGATCGCCACCGAACCGCCGCCCCCGGACCTCATTCTGCTGGACATCATCATGCCGGATATGGACGGCTACGCGGTTATCCGGACGCTCAAGGCCGATCCCCGGACCTGGAACATTCCGGTGATCTTTGTCACCTCCCGGAGGTCATCGGGCGATGAAACCGAGGCGTTCCGGCTCGGAGCCGTCGATTACATCACCAAGCCGTTCAGCCTGCCGGCGGTTCGGGCCCGGGTAGCCACTCACCTGGAACTCAAGCGGCACCGGGATCAGTTGGAGCAACTGGTGGCGGAGCAGACCGAAGCGGTCCGATTACAGCAGCGTCAGCTCATCCAGGCCGACAAAATGGCCGCTTTGGGGACCCTCATTTCCGGCGTGGCTCACGAGATCAACAACCCGAACGCCTTCATCCTCTCCCGGGCCCAGGTCCTCGAGTCGGTGCTCGGCGCGGCCGAACCGATCCTCGAAGCCTATTACCGCGACAACGGGGATTTCCTCCTGGGCGGCCTGGACTACTCGGAGCTGCGCGGGAATCTGCCCTCGCTGGGGACGGGGATCGTGTCAGGGGCGATCCGGATCAAAACCATCGTCAACGAGCTCCGGCGCTACGCCCAGCCGTCGGACGGGGACATGGCCGAGGTCATCGACATCAACACGGTCATCCAGTCGGCGGTCACTCTCCTGTCGAACATGATCCGGAAATCCGCGCCGAACCTGACCTTGTGTTACGGGGACAAGCTGCCCTGGATTCAGGGGAATTTCCAGCGGCTGGAGCAGGTTTTCATCAACATCATCCAGAACGCCTGCCAGGCCCTGCCCTCCCCGGACCGGGGAATCTGGGTGACCACCGAAGCCCTCCCGTCCGGAAACCAGATCCGGGTGATGATCCGCGACGAGGGGGTGGGCATCCCCAATGAGGCGATCCACCGGGTCACCGACCCGTTTTTCACCACCAAGCGGGAGAGCGGCGGAACCGGCCTGGGGCTGGCCATCTCCGAGACCATTGTCGCCGAGCACGGCGGCCATCTCGAGGTAACATCCATTCCCGGCGCCGGCACCACCGTGACCGTCCGGCTCCCGGGCCTCGGTCACGGGGGGGACCCGGCCGACACGGAGCAATCCAATGGGTGATCCCCGGCCGGTGCTCATGGTGGACGACGAGCCGGAGGTCCTCGATGGCTGGCGCCTGACGCTCCGGGCCGCCGGCATCCGGGACACGATGGAATGCCGGGACAGCCGGAAGGTGATGCCGCTTCTGGAGACGGTCCCGGTGGAGGTGGTGCTGCTGGACCTCTCCATGCCCCATCCGTCCGGACGGGACCTCCTCGGCCAAATCACTGAAACCCATCCGGAGGTGCCGGTCATCATCGTCACCGGGATCAACGATCTGGAGACCGCCGTGGCCTGCATGAAGGCGGGCGCCTTCGACTACCTGGTCAAGCCGGTGGAGGGGAGCCGGATGGCGGGATGCGTCCGGCGGGCTCTCGAAATCCGGGGGCTTCACCGGGAAAACCGATCCCTTCAACAGCGGTTGCTGGCCGGGGACATCCAGCAGCCGGAGGCCTTTGCCGACATCATCACCGTCAATCCGGCCATGAAAGCCATCTTCCGGTATGTGGAGGCCGTGGCTCCCGGCCCCCGCCCCATCCTCATCACCGGCGAAAGCGGGGTCGGCAAGGAGATGATCGCCCGGGCCATCCACCGGGTGAGCGGACGGAAGGGGGCGTTTCTGGCCGTCAATATCGCCGGGCTCGACGACGAAACCTTCGCCGACACCCTCTTCGGTCACCTGCCGGGGGCCTTTACCGGAGCCCTCAACCGCCGGGCCGGGCTCGTCCGGGAGGCCGCCGGGGGAACCCTCTTTCTCGACGAAATCGGTGACCTCTCCCCCGCCTCCCAGATCAAGCTCCTCCGGCTGCTCCAGGAAGGGGAATACTACCCCCTGGGATCGGACCTGCCCGGGCGGGCCGATGCCCGGATTCTGGCGTCCACCAACCAGGACCTCGACGCGGAAATGGCCGACGGCCGGTTCCGGCTCGACCTCTTCTACCGCCTCGGCACTCACCGGATTCAAATCCCGCCCCTCCGGCGGCGGCCTGACGACCTCGGTCCCCTCGTCGCCCACTTTTTCGAAAAGAGCCGCAAGGCCCTGAACCTGCCCCCGGTCCAGCCACCCGCCGGCCTGATCCCCCTCCTGGCCACTTACTCGTTTCCCGGCAACGTTCGGGAGCTCGAAGCCACTATCCATGACGTTCTGAGCCGGTATCCGGGCGGGCGAATCTCCCCGGCGGCCTTCAAGGATTGCCTGCCGGTAGCGGACGAGACGGATAAACCGGCCTCGACCGCTCCCCCGAAAACCGAAGCCGGCCTGTTCGCCGACGCCCATCCCCTCCCCACCATCCAACAGGCCACGGCCCACCTCATCGAAGAAGCGTTGCGGCGGGCCGAAGGCAGCCAGACGGCGGCCGCCCGCCTGCTGGGAATCAGCCAGTCGTCCCTGAGCAAGCGCCTTAAACGCCGGCGCCGGGAATCCAGGTAATGGCATAAGCCATAATTATGCGCTATTGCATGGACTCACATAACTTATCAGGTTTATAGCCGTTTCCATCTTTTTATCCGGTTTTCCCATGCCTTATGCCATAATCCGGTCGGGGCGATGGCGGGTTTCCGCCCGGCCTTCCGGAAGCCCCGGCGCCAAATTTTTCCGATCTCTCCAGCCCCGCCATCGCTCAGCCGGC
>CAZWGY010000247.1:0-6955 GCA_964633575.1 uncultured Desulfobacteraceae bacterium | reverse complement strand
GTCTTCCCCAAAACCTCGGAGGTCTTCCCCAAACCTCGGAGGTCTTTCCCCGCCGACCGGTTCCGGAGAACGGCGGACAACCCGGACGCGGCGGCAAACAGGTCGGTGGCCGACAGGGTCCCGGCCACCCCGGCCAGGGTGTGGACCTGACGACGGGCCGTGTCCAGGTCTCCCCGCGAGATGGCGTCCCGGATCTCGGCGGCCGTCCCCGCATAAGTAATTTCCACCTGGCGCAGGAGTTTCCGGAGCCGACGCCGGTCTCCCGAGACCCGGCGCAGAGCGGATGGGATGTCGATGGGGGGCCGGTCGGCGGGGGAAGACTCCCGAGGGCTCTCGCCGCTCGCCCCCCCGACCCCGGAGAGATGCCGGGCCAGAACCGCCAGAAGGGGCTCCCGGTCCACCGGCTTGGCCAGGTAGTCGGTCATCCCCGCCGACAGGCACCGGTCCCGGTCCTCATCCATGGCGTGGGCGGTCATGGCGATGATCGGCAGATCGGTCAGCCCGAGGTCCCGACGGATTCGTCGGGTGGCCTCGTACCCGTCGATCTCCGGCATCTGAACGTCCATGAGGATCGCGTCATAGGTGGTGCGTCGGAGTCGGTCCAGCGCTTCAGCGCCGTTTTCAGCCGTGTCCACCCGGAAACCGGCGCCGGCCAGGACGGTTTGGGCGACGTCCCGAAGGATCGGCTCGTCCTCCACCACCAGGATCCGGTATCCGGCCGGGTCCGCCCCCTTCATCAGTTCGGGGGCCGGCGGCACGACGGCGGCATGGCTCATCCGGTCCCGCCATCCGAGGGCACAGGTGAAATGAAACCGGCTGCCAATCCCCACATCGCTTTCAACCCAGATCCGGCCGCCCATCATCTCGATCAGCTCCCGGCAAATGGCCAGACCCAGCCCCGACCCCCGCCGGGGGGGCGTTCCGGCTCCCTGGACAAAGGGGGCGAACAGACCCTCGATTTGATCGGCCGGAATGCCCGGGCCCGTGTCGATCACCGAGAAGGTCAACCGGGTCCGGGTGGCCTCCCGGCGGAGCACATCCGCCTGGACGGTCACCGTTTCCCCGGCCGGAGTGGCGTTGAGCGCGTTTCCGCAGAGATTGGTCAGGACCTGGGAGAGCCGGCCGGGGTCGCCGAGGAGCACCGGCGGGATCCGGTCCGACAGCCGGATCTCAAACCGGACCCCCTTTTTCGACGCCAGCGGGAGGATCGCCGCCGCCACCGTCTCCCGGACCTCCTCCAGTCGGAACTCGACCCGGTCGAGGCGGAGCTTCCCGGCCTCGATGGACGCCAGGTCGAGCATGTCGTTGATGATCCTCAGAAGAGACCGGGCCGTTGTCCGGATCTTCTCGAGCCCTTCCGCCTGTTTGGGGGACGGGTCCGCCTCCGCCAGCAGGTCGCTCATTCCGATGATGGCGCTGATGGGGGTCCGGAGATCATGGCTCATCTTGGTCAGAAAAGCACTTTTGGCGCTGGAAGCTGCTTCAGCCGCTTCCTTTTCGATCCGGAGCCGCCGTTCCCGGGTTACGTCGGTTACCATTCCCTCGTAACCGACGATCCGGCCTCCATCGCCCGAGACCGAGTGAAACCGGACAAAGAGGTGGGCCGACACCTCATCCCCGTGCCACTTGCCGGTCGTGGTCAGCTCGGTTTCGCCGTCGGCCAGGGCTTCCCGAAGCCGGTCCCGCTCATCCGGGGCCAGTTCGAGTTGCCGGACCAGGTTGACCCTCGACGCGAGAAGTCGGTCGGGATTCGGAAACCCCAGCATCCTCGCCAGGGCCGGGTTGGCCGTGACCACCCGCCCATCCGCCTCGGCCTGAAAAATCCCTTCGGTGGCGTTTTCGAAGATGGAGCGATACTTCGACTCGGACCGGCGGAGGGCCGCGTCCCGGCTTTGAAGGGCGTGGATCATTTCGTTGAAGGCGAGCGCGAGCTGTCCGACCTCGTCTTCCGTTTCCACCGGGACCGCCTGGATGGATTCCCCCTTTCCCATGGATCGGGCCGCCTCGGTGAGCCGGACCAGGGGATGGACGAGCCTGTTCAAAAAGAAATAGGTGACCAGAAAGGCCAGAGCCCAGAAACCAACTCCCACCAGGGCGGATCGCCGGATTAGGGCGGTCAGTTGATTGTTAAGCGGCGTCTTATCCAGGGTGACCCGGATATAACCGATAATTTCAACTTGTGATGGGGGCTGATTGATATCGATGAAGAGTGCTTCTTCACTGGTGTAGCTCCCTTGGGTGGTGACGGCGTAGATGAAATCACATCGGCTGGGAGTCTCGATCCGGCGGCAAAGCGGTTGGGAATTCAAATCCCCTGAAGTGGAAGTTCGGTTTTGCTCCGCCGTCGAACCGGGAGGGCGAGAGATCGATTCCCGGATCAGCGTCCGACCCAGACTGTCGGTCACGATCACATCGGTCACGGTATCGCACGCAAACGCTGACTTGACAATGGGGTCCAAGACATCGGTGTTGCCGGCGAGGACCCCGAGCCTGGCCTGCCGGGCCGTCATGGAGGCTATAAGCTCTCCATGACGGTAAAGCTGATTTTTTTGGGATCTATACAGGCCGTAGATGAAAGTTGCCGTGAATGCTACAGTTGCCAGGAATGTGAGCAGGGTGACAAGGGCAAAGGCCTTCCGACCCATCCGCTGTTTGAAACTATTTAAGATCATGTTGAGACGAAATGAAATCAATCGGTTTCGCTGGATCGCATGGAGAGTGTTCATCCAGAAATAGGGAAATTTGGTTGAGATCAAGGCGTGCGAAAAATTTTACCGCAGTCATATATCTGATATTTCGAGGATAAAATTTTGAGCACAACGCGGATATCGGGCAAATTGGGCATTTATGGACGGGCACTAGAGAACCGGTGGTCGATATCAATGCCCAGTCGTTTGGCAATGTCAAAGTTGATGTGGGTCAAGCCTTTTCTGGCATCTACCAGATGAGGGCCTCTATTCAGGGCAGGATCTTTTGAAAGCATTCGATGAGCTAAGTCCCCCGCTTGTTTCCCGATGTCGTTGGGATCGATACCAACAGCCATAAAGGCACCCATTTCCACATATTTTTCGGAAAAGGTCAATACAGGGATATGGTGCTCAATGAAAAACAGAATGATATGCTCTGAAGTGTCTGGCGTTACAACGGTCAGGTCGGGCAGCATCCAGAAAACATCGATTCGTCCGGCCATTTTGCGGATTAGTGAGGGAACGCGACCCGTGTTAGCCGTGGGTTGGATCAATAGCTTAATTCCAAGGCGGTTACAGACCCGGCGGGCGTCCTCGACCATGCTTCCGGTCCGGGAGGGATCGTAAATCAAGCCAATGCGCTCAACGTCAGGCAGCACTTGAGTTAACGTGTGAATCTGCGTCTCGGGTGATATGATTAGATTGACGCCGGAAATATTCTTTCGGTCAGCGAGACCGGGAGGAAGGGTGAGAATCATGGAGTAAACGATTGGGATGTCACGGATGTGGGAAATCGTGCGGAGTCCCTCGCCACCAATGGCCAGCAAAAGGTCTGGATGGGCTTTACGGATACTGCTTACGACATCGCCACTTTGGTCTGATAGTACTGTCCGCTGAATTTGTGACGGACACGTCATCCGAAATCCGGAAAGCACTTGTTCGTAAGGTGGCAGACGCGCACCTTGGACGACGACAACCGTCGAATCGGCCATGCACACGCTTAGGGTGAAGATGAAAAAGAGGAAGACCACAATAGCCGAAGAAATCCATTTGGATACGATTATGCGATTCATTTCTTCCATCCTTTTTCGCTGATCGCTTAGAGATGGCGCGGATTTGAAAAACATCGTTGATTTGGAATCGTTTTTATGAGATCAGAATGAGCAGTAACGCGGCAAGGAAAGACGTCGTTATGCCGTGTGCGTGATGTTGCCATTCACCTCCGCTTGGACTTGATCAGGCGGTTGATAATTCGTTTCACTAATGTAGCACGGGGATGGACAAGATAGCAAGGATGAAAACTCATTCAATCACTTTCACATTCGTTATAATCAGAGCCCTTCGGGGTGGTGCGATCCGTTTTATAGCTTTCAGCGGGCTGCTGATTTTCTTGGGAAATGGACCTTCAGCGGCGGAGGAGCAAATGTCGGCCAAAACTGAAAAGAGTATGCAGCCCCTCGGAAGTCCCCCTCCCATGGTTTTATCGGATGCGACCCCCCCGCCTGATGACACGGCTGTATTATCGCTCTATTTTCGGGAAAAAGACTTGATGGTCCGAACACCGACCCGCGGTCTCAAGCACATTTCTAAAGTGGCCGAAAATGTAACCGTTATTACCCGAGACGAAATACAAGCCATGAACGCTCACTTCATCCAGGAAGTGCTTCAACAGGTAACCGGCGTGTTTGTCGATGGGAACCAGGATTTTGGACATGTGCCGCAGCTTTACATACAGGGGTCGTATATGCGACACGTGCCGGTTTTGCTTGATGGCATTGAGATCAGTATGGCTTCAAGCGGGGCGACTCAGCTAGATGCGATCCCCATTGAAACCGTCGAGCGTGTTGAGGTCATCAAAGGGCCGGCATCGTCGAGCTGGGGATCGTCTCTCGGCGGGGTGATCAATATCATTACGCAATCGGCTGAGCCCAATTCGGATATAAATGGCGTGGTTCAGGGGTCTTATGGGGAAGCTTCGACGAGGGACTATCGAGTACGCCTGTCGGGGGGATTCGGCCCCGTGGCCTACTATTGCTATGCGGGTCAACAGGAGTCTGATGGCTTGCGGAATGGACGCCATTCAGACAATCAAAGTATCTTTTCGAAGCTCCGATATAGCCCCGCTGATGATCTATCGATGGGGGTGACGATGGGCTACAGTGCTCCTGAAAAGACTTCCGGAGATTTTCCCGAAGGCGACACAAGGACGCAACATGATGCTCGGATGGGATATATATCGACGTCTATGGATGCCGATTTGTTTTCAGGGGTTTCCATGAGCCTGAAGGGGTATTATCTGGATCAGAAAGTGGATATGTTGACCCATACCTTGGGATTGGGCCTTTTATCCGGTTCTCCTGAGCTTTTATCGGATCTGATTGACGAGCAGCAAACCACCGGGGGAAGCGCGACGTTTAACTGGTCAAATCGCCATCACTCCATTGTGCTGGGGATGGACATGGAGAGAATCGAGATGGATATGGATGTTATCCAGGGTGAGTTGGGACAGTCTTACGGGGCCTTGCCGGAGGTCGAAACCTATACCAAACAGGACCGGCTGGCCGTATTTGTAAACGATACCATCAATTTGGGACGATGGACCGTGACGCCGGGACTTCGTTTTGACGACCTTGACCGGATTGAATCCATCATCAGTCCGAGTTTGGGAATAACTTACCAGTTAACGGAGAACAGCCTGGTGCGCTCCAACGTTTCTAAAGGGTTTTCCTCACCCCCATTGGCCATGTCCGAAACCGGTGGATTCTTTGTGGACCCAAACCCGGATTTGAAGCCTGAAACCATTTGGTCCTATCAAGCTGGGATTGAATCGAGCGATTTGCGCTATGTATGGTTGAAAACCACATTCTTTTACCATGACATGGACAAAGAGATCCAACGTGAGCTCTATGCGGGAGGTCCGCCCGCCTACAATGATTTATACTTCAATCGGGGCAGTGTAAGGCGCCGGGGATTCGAACTGGAGGCGGAAACGCTTTCATTTTGGGGAGTCTCGCTGATTGGCGGTTTTGTTTACGTCGATATCAGCCCACACGACAGCTCTGGTAGCGATGAGCAATATGCCGCTCAACTGAGTATGAAATATAAGGGACCCTATAATTTTCAAGCATTATTATCAGGTAGATATATCTGGTGGGATCTCCCGGCGCTGGATATGGCCAGTTACGATGACATGATCTGGGACCTTTATCTTCAGAAGTCCATCCATGAGAGTGATCTTTTGCGGGGCAATCTGTTTGTCTCCGCAAGAAACCTGTTCAATGGCTCCCAGTATTCCTTTCCTTTGCGGGAAAACCCCGAGCGGTGGGTGGAAGCAGGGGTGAGGATTGAATTCTAACCTCTTGACACCAAAAAAAACGGGGAGCCCGTAAATTGAATATCGTCTTCAGGCCCCGCTTAGTTCATGGATATGTCTTATTCGGGTTTGCCGGCAGTGTGCATTAACCGCTCTACCGCTTCCTTCACCTTTTCCATCTCCCGGCTCAAGGACACCACGAGTGGCTCACGTTCTTCCGACGTCCCCCCCCGTTTGACCTGCTCATGGAGGGCCGTTACCGCGTCGAGGAGGTCCACGGCGCTCAGATTGGCCGCCAGCCCTTTGAGGGTGTGGAGCCGTTGTCGGGCCGAGTCGATGTCGCCGGCCGCCAGCGCCTCGGCGATCCGGTCAGCCACGTCCCCGTAATCGGTCACAAACCGTCTCAGGAGGTTGATATACCGGTCCCTCTGGCCCATCATCCGGTTGACCCCGGCCGCTACATCCAGGCCGGGCGGGTCGGCGTGGGAAGACTTCCGTGGGGGCGGTTCGCGAACCGCCCCCACTTTTGAAAACCTCGGAGGTCTTTCGGCGCTCGAACCCGTGGCGGCTGACAGCCACCGGGCGAGGGTTGCCAGGAGCTGATCCGCTTCCACCGGCTTGGCCAGATAGTCGTTCATCCCCGCCGCCAGGCACTTTTCCCGATTGCCGCTTGCGGCATGGGCGGTCATGGCGATGACCGGCAGGTCCGCCAGTCCGGGGATTTCCCGGATGCGTCGGGTGGCCTCGTAGCCGTCCATCCCCGGCATCTGGACGTCCATGAAGACCGCGTCATAGTGGCGTTCGGCCAGTTGGGACAGGGCGGATTCCCCGCTGTCGGCATACCCGACGGACAGGCCGGCGGCTTTCAGATGTTCAGCGGCGATCTGGCGGTTGATGGGGTTGTCCTCCACCAGCAGGACTCGGATATCCCGGCCCCCCCAGTCCAGATCGCCCG
>CAZWGY010000246.1:0-6966 GCA_964633575.1 uncultured Desulfobacteraceae bacterium | reverse complement strand
CGCCCCTACATCATGCGGGCGTCTCGCCTCAGGTCTCGGCCCCGCTTCGTTCAAAGGGCTTCCAGTAGAGCCGGCGGATTCGGGTCGCGGCGGCTTCGAGCCGTTCGGTGGTCGAGACCAGGAGTGAATAGAGGACCGGGACCACCACTAATGTTAAAAAGGTGGCGATCATCAGGCCGAAGATCACCACGATGGCCATGGACCGCCACCACTGGGTCGATTCGCTCACCAGGGACAGGGACATCTCGTGGAAGTCGTAGGAGATCCCGGTCACCATGGGGAGCAGGCCCAGGATGGTGGTAACGGCGGTGAGGATTACCGGGCGGAGCCGGGTGGCCCCGGCCGCCAGGACCGCCGCGCTCACCGACATCCCCTTGTCCCGGAGCTTGTTGGTGTAGTCGATGAGGACGATGGCGTTGTTGACCACCACCCCGGCCAGGGAGATCAGGCCCACCCCGGACATGATAATCCCGAACGGCGATCCGATCACCGTCAGCCCGAGAAAGACCCCGCCCAGGGAGAGGACCACCGAGGTGAGGATAATCAGGGGTTGGGCGATGGAGTTGAAGAGGGTCACCAGGATCAGGAAGATCAGAAAGACCGCGATGAGAAAGGCTCGGGAGAGGAATTCCTGAGATTCCCGCTGGTGCTCGGTCTCGCCGGTGAATTGAATTCGGTAGCCCGCCGGGAGCGGGTGTCCGGTCAGGAGCTTTTCCGCCTGGGCCCGGGCCACGGGCCCGGGGATTCGGGTTTCGTCCACGTTGGCCCGGACGGTCACCACCCGCTCGTGGTTTACCCGGATGATATCCCCGAGGCTTCCGGAGTAGCGGATGGTCGCCAGGGTGGTCAGGGGGACCAGTTGTCCGGACGGGGTCGGAATCATGAGCTTGTGGAGGACGTCGGTCACGGTCCGGTCGGTCTCCGGGAGCTTCACGGTGATGTCGTAATCTTCGTCTCCCTCCCGGTAGGTGGAGACCTCCAGCCCGTTGTAGGCGGTTTTCAGGGCAAACCCGATGGCCTCGGTGGTCAGCCCGAAGAGAGCGGCTTTCTGCCGGTCGATCCGGACCCGGATGGAGGGAATCCCGGCCGAGTAATCGTCCCGGACGTCTTCCACGTGGGGAATCCGCTCCACCACCGACCGGATATCCTCGGCCAGGCGTCCCAGGACCCGGAAGTCGTCGCCGGAGACTTCGATGTTGATGGGGGCGCCGGTGGGCGGGCCCTCATCCTGCTCGTCCACGGTGATCCGGGCTCCGGCAATCCCCTGGACCCGCTTTCGGATGGTCTCCACGTCCTGAGCCGACGGGTGCCGGCGGTCTTTCATGTCCACGAACTGGATGCCGATATGGTTCGGCATGTTCTGATCAAAGGCGGAGCCGCCGCCGGCCGTCTCCACCACCTTGGCGTAGATGTGCTCGGTGTTATCCAGATCGCCGGGGCCCTCGAAGAACCCGCCCCCGGCCCGGACGTGACGACGAGGCTCATAAGCCCGGTCGTAGGTCGCCTCGGAGAACCGCTCCTGCTTTTCCCCGAGGACCGCCAGCTCCACCCGCTTGACCAGCCGGTCGATGTATTCGAGATCGGCCCCCTCGGGCGGGTCGATGTTGACGTAAACGTTTTTGGGGTCGATCTTGGGGAAAAATTCCACCGGCTTTTCAAGCCCCACCACCAGGACCCAGATTTGGAAGAGGATGACCAGGCCGGCGAAGGAGATGAGGACCACCGGCACCCGGTGACGCAAAGCCCCGTTTAGAATCGCCGCGTAGGCCCTCATGACCCGGCCTTTGATGGGGGTCGGCTGCTCCCCGGCCGCCGCGATTTCCTCGGCCGATCGATCCGTTTGACGGGTCTTCACCCGGATGAAAAAGGCGGCCAGGGCCGGGTTGATGATCAGGGCCACGAAGAGGCTCGAGGAGAGGGTGACGATGAGGGTGATGGGCAGATAGCTCATGAACTCGCCCATGATCCCCGGCCAGAAGACCATCGGGAAAAAGGCCGCCAGCGTCGTCATGGTCGCTCCGATTACCGGCCAGCCCACCTCGCCGGTGGCCTTCATGGCCGCCTCGATCCGGCCGACCCCTTGCTCCATGTACCGGTAAATATTTTCCACGATGACAATGGCGTTGTCCACCAGCATCCCGAGGGCCAGGGTCAGGGAGAAAAGGACCACCATGTTCAGGGTGATCTCGAGGGCGTAGAGGATCATGAAGGACAGGAGCATGGAAAAGGGGATGGCCAGCCCCACCAGGACCGCGTTCCGGAACCCCAGGGCGAACAGGAGCACCACCACCACCAGGATGAGGCCGGACAGGATGTTGTTCTCGAGGTCGGCCACCATCAGGCGGATGTCCTTGGCCTGGTCCATCAGCTTGGTGATCCGGGTTCCGGTCGGCCAGGTGAGCGATTCCCGGTCGATAAGCTCGTCGATCTTATCGCTGATGACGATGATGTTCTCCCCGGCCCGCTTCTTCACGGAGATGCTCACCGCCTCACGGCCGCCCAGCCGGGACCGGCTGGTCTCATCCTTGAAGCCGTCCTGGACGGTGGCCAGATCCTTTAAATAGATGGGCCGGCCGTCATGTGAGGAGATCACCAGCCCGTAGATGTCCTCGGGGGTGGCAAACTCCCCCGGAACCCGGAGCTGATACCGGCCGTCGCCCAGGGTGATGGCCCCGCCGGAGGTGTTCTGGTTCTCGCTGCTGACCACCCCCTGGAGCGCGGTGATGGGAATCCGGTAGTAGGCCAGCTTGTCCGGGTCCACCTCGATCCGGATTTCCCGTTCGAGGCCGCCGGTCACCTCCGCTTCGAGGACCCCGTTGATCGATTCGATGTCGTCCTTCAGGTCGTCGGCGATCTCCTTTAAACAGGGGATGCCGCAGGTCCCGGACAGGGAGTAAACCACGATGGGAAGCTCCGAGAAATTGACCTCGAAGACCACCGGGTCGTTTTCCAGGTCGGTGGGGAGCTCGCCCTTGGCCTCGTCCACCTTGTCCTTCACCTTCTGGAGCACGTCGTCGATGTCGGTGCCGGGGATGAACTCGATGTTGATCTGGCTGATCCCTTCGGCGGACACCGACTGGACCTTTTTCACACTCTCCAACCCCTTGAGCTTTTTTTCGATGGGGATGGTGATGGATGTTTCGATGTCCGAGGAGGCCACGCCCTTGTAGGCCGTGCTCACAAAGACGTTGGGGATGGTGATGTCCGGGGCGCTCTCCCGGGGCAGGGCCAGGTAACAATAAGTCCCCATGACGAAGATGATAACCGCCAGGACCAGGACGCTGATCCGGTTTTCAATGGCTATGTCGGATACTTTCATGGTCCTAGAGCCTCACCTCCGCGATGTCGGTCACCGAGCGGACCACGGAAATCTTCTGGTCGTCGCTCACCCCCCGGTGGCCCACCACGATCACCCGGTCGCCCGCCTGGAGTCCGCTTGTGATCTCCACCCGCCAGCCCTCCTGGAGCCCCAGCTCCACCGGGCGGGACCGGGCCACCCCGTCCTCGGCCACGAAAACCTGGTTCAGGCCGTTCCGGTTGATCACCGAGTAGAGCGGGACCGACAGGCTGGCGGCCACCTCACGCTTTACGATAGTCACCCGAACGAACATGTCCGGCAGGACCGTCCGGTCCTGGTTATCCAGGGCGAGCTCGAGGTTGTAAACCCGGGCAGCCGGGTCGGCCGTTTTGGAAAGAAACCGCTTCCGGGCGGTGAACTCCCGGCCGTTCAAGGCGTCGATGGTCACGTTGAAGTGCTTCACCCGGCGCACCGCGTCCACGTCCGATTCGGGAATCCCGACCCGGACCTTGAGCTGGTCCATCTGGATGATCCGGGCCACCGGGTCGCCCACGTTCAGGTAATGGCCCTCCTCGATGGGCAGATCATTGACCTCTCCGGCCTGGGGAGCCCGGATGGTACACCGTTCGAGGTTCAAAGCCGTCGTGTCCATGGCCGCCCGGGCGTTTTCCACCTGGGCGGTGGCTTCGTCGAGCTGGCTCCGGGTGCTGAGCTGACCCTTCTGGAGCTTTTTCAGCCGCTCCAGGGTGGACCGGGCCGTCTCGTAGGTTGCCTTGGCGGATCGGTAAGCATTGGCGTAATCGCGGTCGTCGAGGACGGCCAGGACCTGCCCCGCTTTGACCGTCTCCCCCTCGGATACCCGCTTTTCCACTACCTTCCCGGGGACCTCGGCCACCACCGTGAGCCGGACCCAGGGCTCGGTGGTTCCGGGCAGGCTGATCTTCTCCTGGATGGGCGTCGGGGAGACTTCGAGGGTTACCACGTTTACCGCCGGGACTTCCTTGACCTCCGCCTTTTTCCGGGCCTCCAGAACCTCGCCCTCGGACTTTATCCGCATGAAAAGCAGGCCAATAACCAGCACCAGGCAGACCAGGGCAACGGTGGGCAAAGTCCCCCAGATCCACTTCAGCCAGCGACGGCCCCGTCGCTCCCCTTCTTTTTCCATTTCCGGTGTCATTTCCGTTTTATCGGACTCCATCGTCCCCTCCGCGCAGGGTGTCTTCCACCCCGCTTAAAAAAGTTCCCGTGGCCCGCTTCAGCTTGAGCAGGCCCAGTTGAAAGTCGTATCGCGATTCGATCAGCCGCTTTTCCGAAGTGACCAGCACCGTGTTGGCGTCCATCACATCGACGCTGGTGGCCAGCCCGTACTCGAACTGCCGGGACACGGCCCGGAAGTTCTCCTGGGAGGACCGGAGCTGGTCCCGAAGAGAGGTCAGGACCCCGGCGTGAGTCTTGAGCTCCAGAAAGACTTGCTCCACTTCAACGGCGATGGATTTGGCCGTCGCCGAGATCCCCAAACGACTCTGGCGGCGGCGGGCCCGAGCCTCGGCCACGTCGGCCCGCCGGGTCCCGCCGTCGTAAAGCGGCATCGAGATGGTTACCCCGACGGACAGGCTGTCATCGGCCGTAAAATCGGAGTCCGGGTCCTGGGCGGTGTCGAGGTAGGTCCCCTCGGCGGTGACCACCGGCCAGTAGGCGCCCTTGGCGATATCGATCCCGGTTTCGGCCATCTCCGCCTGGACCCGCAGGCTTTCCAGCTCCGGCCGGTTGGCCAGGGCCGTCCGTTTCAAATCCGCCAGGCGCCCGGTAAAGGTCAGGGACTCCCGGAGCCCCGGGTCCTCGATCCGGTCGATCCGGGGCAGCCCCGTCACCCGGACGAGCACGGCCCGGGCCAGCTTCAGCCCGTTTTCCGCCGAGATCAGGTCGGCCTGGGCCTGGGACCGCTCGGCCTCGGCCCGGTAAAGCGCCGTTTTGGCCACGTCCTCCAGCTCCAGCCGGGTTTTCACGGCATCCAGATGGGTGGTCAGACGCCGGACATTGGCTCGGGTGATCTCCACCGCCTTGATCGCCTTGAGGACGTCGTAATAGGCGGTGGCCACGTCGAAGAGCTGGTCCGCCCGAACCGTGTCGAGGTCGTAGCCGGCCCGGTCGATGTCCCGCTCGGATACCCGGAGAGATTTCCACTCGCGGCCGTTCAAGGTCACCGACTGACTCACCTGGACCCCCCAGTCGGAAGTCCACGACGGCTGGACCGACATCCCCCCCGCCGTCTTGTCCTCGCTGTACCGGGTATGACTCCCAAAGGCCGTCACCCCCGGCCGGAGCACGGCTCGGGCCTTATCCCGGCCCCGCTCGGCGATGGCCACGTCATACTCGGCGATCCCGATGGCCTCCGACCGCGACAGGGCGATCCGGTAGAGGTCGGTCAGACTGTACTCCCGGCCCGTCTCTCCCCACAACGGCCCGGCCGCTCCTAAACAGACCATCAGAACCACGGCGGTCCGGAGAATTCCCATCCGATTCATGACTCCCTCCCGGCTGTCATCAGCAACTGGCTCATGAGCATCTCCATAAAAGATTCAATCTGGGTGTTCAGGTCAAAGTACCGGTCCGAGACCATGGCATGGAGCATGATCCCGTCCAGATAGGCCAGGAGATTGATGGCGATCTTTTCGGTATCCCGGGCGATTTCGGGCCGGAAGATCCCGGCGGAAACCCCCTCAAGCAAGGTGTCCTGGACGTTGCGCCGGACGTTCAGGCCCAGATCCCTGACCAGATGTCGCCGCTTGTGGAGGACTCCCCCAACCGTCATGGCCTGCTTTAACATCTCAAAGGCGATCCGAAGCGTCTCCGGGTTGTCCGGGTCGAAGAGCTCCGCGCATACGGTCACGATCCGCTTCAGCCGCCGGACCGGGTCCGGGATCGCCGTCATCAAGCCGTCGATGGTCTTGTGGTACCGGTCGAGCCAACTGGTGATGGCGGCGATAAAGAGGTCGTCCTTGGTCTTGAAATAGGTGTAAACGCTGCCCTTGCCGACCCCCGCGCCCCGAGCGATCTCCTCGACGCTGGTGGCGCCGTATCCCTTCTCGCCGAAACACCGGAGCGCCTCCGCCGCGATCAGCCGCGCTTTCTCCTGATCCTTTACTCTGCCTGCCATGTCTCCTCGCCGGGGTGAGCCGGACCCCCCATACTCCAATAGATAATTAACCCTCGGTTGCCGGGCGGCTCATCCCCAGGCAATGCCCCGGGAACGGAACCACCCCATTCCCGACTGGCTGGTCAAAAATACAGGCGGCCGGACCGGTTGTCAAGGAGAGATTTAAATGATTTATAACTATATTAAAATAATAGCTTTTCTGTTATATTAGCGTTGAGTTAGGACGAAAGATATGTCAAGTAATGACTATCCGGTCGGTTTGTAGGGCGGATGATGGGGGAAAAGCTGAAGGATCAGGGGCAATGACGGGGCGGCCTGTCCGACCTCCCCGCCGACCAGGAAACCCTTAAGGCCACGGAAATAAAAATGAGTTTAAACCACGAATAAACACGAATTAGAATAAACCCTCATGACCGGGCACCACGATCACCCCCGTGCATGAAAATGGATTTAAACCACGAAACACACGAAAAAAAATTAGAATTAAAAATTAGTGTGAATTGGTGTTTAT